>JASHXJ010000314.1 GCA_030043595.1 Trebonia sp. | reverse complement strand
TATCTCCATCCGGACCTCGAAGCCGAGGGTCTGCGTGTAGAAGTCGACTTCGCGCTTCAGACCGTTGACGTACAAGACCGCGTGGTTCAGGCGGCGGACTGCCATGGAAGCTCCCGATCTGGTCTGCGTTCGCCAGGGATAATCGGCGGGTGAAGATCTTTATTTCCTTCGATATGGAGGGTATTGCCGGGATCGTCGACTGGGCACAGTGCAGGCCGCCCGGGCAGCCGTACGAGGAGGGGCGCGCGCTACTGCTCGGCGAGGTCAACGCGGCGATCGACGGGGCGCTGACGGGCGGCGCGACCGAGATCGTGTGCAACGACTCGCACGGGACGATGAACAACCTCAACCCGGCAGACCTGCACGGCCGGGCGAGCTACGTCGCCGGGCGGCACAAGCCGCTCTACATGATGGAGGGCATGGACGACACGGTGGACGCGGTGTTCTTCGTCGGCTACCACGGCTCGATCTCCGGCGCCAGCTCGGTGCTCTCCCACACCTACAACCCGTCTGTCGTGTCGAAGGTCGAGCTCAACGGGGTGCCGTGCGGCGAGAGCGGCATCAACGGGCTCGTGGCGCTCGGCTGCGGGGTGCCGGTCGTGCTGATCACCGGCGACCAGCAGACGATCACCGAGGGCGATCCGTTCTTCAAGGACGCGGAGCGTGTGGTGGTGAAACAGTCCATCACCCGCTTCGCCGCTGCCCAGCTGCACCCGCTGGACGCGCGCGACAAGATCGCGGGCGCGGCGCTGGCGGCGGTGCGGCGGGCGCGCTCGGTGCCGGTACCGGACATCTCGCTGCCCGCCCGGCTCGACGTGCACATGCAGACCGCCGACATGGCGGAGGTGGCGAGCTGGGTGAAAGGCGTCAAGCGGACCGGCACGCGGACGGTCCGGGTCGAGGGGGACGACCCGCTCGCGGTTTACCGGTCGTTCGTCGGGGTTACCTACATGACCCGGGTGGCCGAAGGTCGCTAGGTCAGCGGATCGCCCGGCGGCGGCGGATCTCGCGGTACCTGCGGCGCTGCGAGGGGTCGAGCATCAGGTACGCGGCCGTCGGGATCCCGATCGCGAGCACGACGATCCCTGCTGTCACCCACCACGGGAAGACGATCAGCAGGATCAGCCCAATGACGATCCCCGCGATCGACCACTCCATGTGCGGTGTCATGATGACTCCATCCATCCGGGCTGGTACCCAGCCACTTTCAGCTTATCTCCGTGGAGGACCGCCGTGCCGATCTCTATGCCCGTCGGCGCAGAGGCTAACGAACTCCTGTCGCGCAGCGCGCTAGCGCTGCTAATCGCGATGCTACTCGATCAGCAGGTCCCGTTGGAGCGTGCGTTCAGCGCGCCCTATGAGCTGGTGCAGCGGCTCGGGCACGAGCCGACCGCCGAGGAGCTCGCCGCCTTCAGCCCCGACGGGCTCGCGGCCGTCTTCTCCCAGCGCCCGGCGCTGCACCGGTTCCCGAAGGCGATGGCCGCGCGGGTGCAGGAGCTTGCCCGGCTGATCGTGGCCGACTACGACGGCGACCCGGCCGCCATCTGGACGACGGCAGGCACCGGGACTGAGCTGCTCACGCGGGTGTCGGCGCTGCCCGGGTTCGGGGAGCAGAAGGCGAAGATCTTCGTCGCGCTGCTCGGCAAGCAGCTCGGCGTGCGGCCGCCCGGGTGGCAGGAGGCGGCCGGGTCGTTCGGCGGCACGGGGTCGTTCTTGTCCGTGGCGGACATCTGCGACGACGAGTCGCTGGGCAGGGTGCGGTCCTACAAGAAGGCGCTGAAGGCCGCCGCCAGGGCGGCGCCGCCGAGGTAACCGCGGGCGCCGCCCAGGGGCTGTCGGACCAGGCGGTCAGGACGAGAACGCGAAGATCGTGGTGCTGCTGAAGGTCTGGCCGGCCAGTAGCTCGGTCGACGGGAAATTCGGCTGGTTCGGTGAGTTCGGGAAGTGCTGAGTCTCGAACGTGTACGCCTGGGTCTGGCGGTAGATGTGCCCGCTGATGCCGACAAGCGTGCCGTTGAGGAAGTTGCTGGTGTAGAACTGGACGCCCGGCTGGTCGGTCCAGACGGTCAGCTTCCGGCCGCTGCCTGGGTCGTAGGCCGTGGCGGCCAGGGTGAGCCCGTCGAGCTTGGGCCCGGTGGTGTTGAGCACCCAGTTGTGGTCGTATCCCTGGGCGATGAGGAGCTGCTCGCAGGCCTGGGAGGCCGGCTGGGTGCAGTCCGAGATCCCGGAGGCGATCGTGCGCGGCTGGGTGAAGTCAAACGGCGTGCCCGCGACCGGGACCTCCGTGCCGAGCGGGATCTGAGTGCTGTCGGTCGGCGTGTACGTGTCCGCGTTGATGAAGATCGGCTGGTAGGCGGCGGTGCCTGAGCCCTCGCCCGCCAGGTTGAAGTAGCTGTGGTTGGTCAGGTTGACCACGGTGTTCAGGTTGGCCGAGTCGTTATGCGCCGCGTAGTGGATGCCGTACTGGCCCGCGTTGTCCAGCGTGAACGTGACGTCGACCGTGAGCTGGGCCGGGTAGCCGGTGCAGCCATCGGCGAAGGACGTGCAGCCAGGGCTGGTGTTCGGCGCGGCGCCGTCACCGTTAGGGCTGATGAGCTGGAGCGTGACACCGACCTCGTTGCCGTTGTCGATGAGGCCGCCTACCTGCGACCAGATGTGGCTGCCGAAGCCGACGAGCCCGCCGTGCAGGCTGTTCACTCCGTTGTTGATGGCGACCGTGTAGGTGTGCAGCTTCCCGTCAGGCTGCATGAGCTGGAAGGTGCCCTTGGCGATCCGGTTGCCGTAGCGGCCGATCGTCTCGCCGAAATACGGGCCGCCGTTGGCGGTCACTGGCGGGCTGTCCTTGGCCACGTAGTCGGCGAGGGTGGGGAACCCGAGGACCACGTCCGCCACCTGGCCGTCCCGCCCTGGGACGTAAATCGCCTGGGTGATGGCGCCGAAGGAGAGGAGCTGGATTTTCACGCCGCTGGCGTTGGTCAGCGTGTACCGGTACGTGGGGGTTAGCTTGCCGGTATATGGCTCCACTGTGCTGCCGAAGTACTCCTTGGTGATCGACAGCTGACCATGACCATGTGCCTCGTTGCTCACGCCATGCGAGGCTACAGGCGCCTTGGCGGCGGCGAGTACTCCGCCGACCGCGAGGGCCGCCACAGCGAGAACACTCGCACCTGTCCCGATCCGGAGACGTCGGTGTCTCCCCTCTGAACGCATGAAAGCTCCCTTCACCGGGCCGTTGAATGCGCCGCACGGCGCAGGCCTCTGATGGATTATGAGCATTCACGCCGCGACGTAACCCTCTATTACACAAATTCCTAAATACTAATACGCGATTAAGGTGTAATAATTTGTCTTTTGAGCTTTTTTGGAATACTGGTGATTCACTTGCCTTGAATGACGGGAGTCGCCGGGTGGGGCTGGCCGGCACGGCCGTAAAGTCGTCTGGTGGGTACTCACTGGACAGGATGGCCCGCCGCCGTCCTGGCGACCCTGGTCACCCTGGCGCTGGTTCTCGGCGAAATCACGGACGCCGCGCAGCGGCGCTGGTGGGGGACCCACTCGCTGACCACCGACACGGTGTCGGGGCTGCTCGTGCTGCTCGTCACCGTCCTCGTGGTGAACCAGCTGCTGCGCAGGCGCCAGGCGCGCGAACGCGGCCGGGCGGTCGCCGCGCAGGCCGCGATCATGGTGGCCCAGGCCGCCCGCGCGGCCAAGGCCGTGTCCGC
>JASHXJ010000313.1 GCA_030043595.1 Trebonia sp. | reverse complement strand
TACCCCTCGAGCGCGTTTTCCTGGGCGAACGAGTCGTCGTAGTTGAACTTCATCTCCGTCGCGCCGAGGGTCATCTCGGGCCCTGGCTTCTTGGCCAGGAACTCGATCTTGATCGAGCCAGGGTCGGCGAAGTCGATCACGATCTCGTTGACCCGGCCCATCGGCGCGTCCTGCCGATGGGTGGGGAACATCCGCATCGGCGGCTCGCGGAAGCCGAGCGTGACCAGCTGCCGGCTGGCCGCGAGAGACTTCCCTGAGCGCAGGTAGAACGGCACGCCGTGCCATCGCCAGTTCTCGACCTCGACGCGGACCGCGACCATCGTCTCGGTGTCGGAGTCAGGACGCACGCCGGGCTCCGACCGGTAGCCGGCGTACTGCCCGCGCACCACGTGCCGCACGTCGATCGGCCGCAGCGCGTCGAAAACCTTCCCCTTCTCGTCCCGCAGCGGCCTGGCGGCCAGTGACGTCGGCGGCTCCATCGCGAGGAAGCCGAGCACCTGGAACAGGTGCGTGACCACCATGTCCCTGTATGCCCCGGTGGCGTCGTAGAAGGCGGCCCGGCCCTCGATGGACAGCGTCTCTGGCACGTCGATCTGCACGTACCGGATGTGGTCCCGGTTCCAGATCGGCTCGAAAAGGCCGTTGGCGAACCGGAAGGCGAGGATGTTGTCCACCGACTCCTTGCCGAGGAAGTGGTCGATCCGGAACACCTGCGACTCGTCGAAGACCGCGTGCGCCGCCGCGTTCAGCTCGCGGGCCGACTCAAGGTCGACGCCGAACGGCTTCTCGATGATCACCTTCGTGTCGCCCTTGGAAAGTCCGGAGGAGCCGAGCATCCCGATCACGGACTCGAAAGCCGACGGCGGCACGGCCAGGTGGAACAGCCGCCCGACCGGACCGGGGCCGCCGATTGCCTTCTCGGCCGCGTCGACGGCGGACACCAGCGGCGACGGGTCCTGCGGCGAGGCCGCGCCGAACGACAGCCGGGACGCGAACTCGTCCCACGAGGAGCCGGCGGGCTTGATCCTGCAGAACTGGTCCACGGACTTTTCCGCGTGCGCCACGAAGTCGGCGTCTGACAGCGCGAACTCCGGCGGCGCGGTGCCGATGATCTGGTACTTGTCCGGCAGCAGGCCGGCGCACGCGAGGTGGTAGAGACCGGGCAGCAGCTTGCGCTTGGCCAGGTCCCCCGTGGCACCGAACAGCACGATCACATGGCTGCCCGGCCGCGGACCTCGCCGCGGCCCTGGGCCCGTCCCCGTGCTCACTGCTTCTTCTCCGCGTGCCCGCCGAACTCCGAGCGCATCGCGGAGAGGATCTTCGCGGTGAACGCGCCGTTGTCCCGGGACTCGAAGCGCTCGTACAGCGACGCGGAGATCACCGACGCGGGCACCCCCTCGTCGACGGCGGCCAGCACGGTCCACCGGCCCTCGCCGGAGTCGGACACGTGCCCGCTGAAGTCGTCGAGGTCCGGCGACTTGGCCAGCGCCGCCGCGATGAGGTCGACCAGCCAGGAGCTGACCACCGAGCCGCGCCGCCACACCTCGGCCACGTCGGCGACGTTGATCTGGTACTGGTAGGCCTCGGGCACGCGCAGCGGCGCGGTCTCGGCGTCGATCTCGTCCTGGTGCAGCCCCACGTCGGCGTGCTTGATGATCGACAGGCCCTCGGCGATCGCGGCCATCATCCCGTACTCGACGCCGTTGTGCACCATCTTGACGAAGTGCCCCGCGCCGGACGGCCCGCAGTGCAGGTAACCCTGCGACGCGCTGTCCTTGGGTGACCGCCCCGGCGTAAGCTCGACCGTTCCGAGACCAGGCGCGATCGTGCGGAATACCGGGTCAAGCCGGGACACGGCCGCGTAGTCCCCGCCAATCATCAGGCAGTACCCGCGCTCAAGCCCCCAGACGCCGCCGCTGGTGCCGACGTCGAGGTAGTGAATGCCGCGGGAGTGCAGCGCCGCCGACCGCGTGATGTCGTCGCGGTAGTAGGAGTTGCCGCCGTCGATCACGATGTCGTCCGCCTCGAGCAGCGGCACCAGCTCCGTCAGCGTCGAGTCCACGACGCCGGCCGGCACCATGATCCAGGCAGCCCGCGGTTTCTCCAGCTTCTCGACGAACTCGGCCAGCGACGAGGCGCCGTCCGCGCCCTCGGCGGCGAGCGCCTTGACCGCGTCGAGGTTCCTGTCGTAGACCACACACCGGTGGCCGTCGCGCATGAGCCGGCGGACCAGGTTGGCCCCCATCCGGCCGAGCCCGATCATGCCGAGCTGCATCGGCTTGTCAGTTGCCATGGCTAAAGTCACGCCCCCTTGAGTGAGCGGTAACGGCGGATCAGTGCGTTGGTAGAGGAATCGTGCGACAGCACAGGCTCAGCCGTGGACGTCAGCTCCGGGATGATCTGCTGCGCCAGCACCTTGCCCAGCTCGACGCCCCACTGGTCGAACGAGTCGATATCCCAGATCGTCCCCTGGGTGAACACGCTGTGCTCGTACAGGGCGACGAGCGACCCAAGCAGCCGCGGCGTGAGGACCTCGCACAGCAGCGTGTTCGTCGGCCGGTTGCCCTCCATCACCCGGTGCGGCACGACGGCTTCAGGCGTGCCTTCGGCCCGCACCTCCTCGTCCGTCTTCCCGAACGCCAGGGCGGCTGCCTGGGCGAACACGTTCGACGAGAGCAGGTCGTGCTGATCGCGAATGGGGTTCAGCCCCTGGGCGAACCCGATCAGGTCGACGGGAATCAGCGCGGTGCCCTGGTGGATGAGCTGGTAGAAGCTGTGCTGCCCGTTGGTGCCAGGCTCGCCCCAGAACACTGCCCCGGTGTCGTAGTCCACGTGCCGCCCGGCGAGCGTGACGTGCTTGCCGTTGGACTCCATCGTGAGCTGCTGCAGGTAGGCGGGGAACCGCTTCAGGTACTGGTCGTACGGCATCACCCCGACGGTCTGCGCGCCGAAGAAGTCGCGGTACCAGACCGCGAGCACGCCCATGAGCACCGGCAGGTTCGACTCCAGCGGAGCGGACCGGAAGTGCTCGTCCATGTCGTGGAAGCCGGCGAGCAGCTCGTCGAACTGCTCCGGCCCGAGCGCGATCATCGTGGACAGGCCGATCGCCGAGTCCATGGAGTACCGCCCGCCGACCCAGTCCCAGAACCCGAACATGTTGGCGGTGTCGATGCCGAAGGCCCGCACCCGCTCGGCGTTCGTGGACACCGCCACGAAATGGCTGGCGACCGCGTCCGCCGAGCCGAGCGAGGACACCACCCAGTCCCGCGCCGACGTGGCGTTGGCCAGGGTCTCCAGCGTGCCGAACGTCTTGGACGAGATGATGAACAGCGTCTCGTCCGCGGCCAGGTCGCGGGTCGCCTCCGCGAAATCGGTGGAGTCGACGTTGGACACGAACCGGAACGTGATGTCCCGTGTGCAGTAATGCCGCAGCGCCTCGTAGGCCATGACCGGCCCGAGGTCGGACCCGCCGATACCGACGTTGATCACATTCTTTATGGGCTTCCCGGTAAAACCCTTGAATTGTCCCGAACGAACCGCGGTGGCTAGCCTGCGCATCCGGCTCAGCACGTCGTGGACATCCTTCACGACGTCCTGACCGTCCACGACAAGGGTTGCTGTCGCAGGCATGCGCAGCGCCACGTGCAGCACCGCCCGGTCTTCGGACACGTTGATGTGCTCGCCGCGGAACATCGCGTCCCGCCGCTCGGGTACCCCCGACTCTGCCGCCAGCTCGACGAGCAGCCGCATGGTCTCGTCGGTGACCCGGTTCTTCGAGTAGTCCAGGTAAATTCCCGCGGCCTGCGCGGTCAGCCGCTCGCCCCGACCCGGGTCTTCCGCGAACAGGTCAC
>JASHXJ010000312.1 GCA_030043595.1 Trebonia sp. | reverse complement strand
AACGCTGACCGCGCCGGCTGAACCGTGAACACGATGAGCCAGGCCCGGTCGCTGGCCTCGCCGAACAGCCGGTTCAGCAGGCTGGCGGAAGGCTCGTCGGCGAACTGGGTGTCCTCGATCGCCACCACCGTGGGCCCGCTGAGCAGCGCCCCGAGCAGCTCGGTCACGGCCTGCTCCAGCCGCGGCCGGCGGAACTCCGGATCGAGCTGGGCGACCTCGACGGTGAGCGGCAGGTCGGCGCCGACGACGGTGGCCAGCAGCGGCAGCCAGCGCAGCAAGTGCGGCGCCCGGCTGCGCACCGCGGTTTCGAGCGCCGCCGTGACCGTCCCCGGCGTAGCCTCGCCGGGTCCCCCGATCAGCTCCCTGAGCAGGGTCCCCGCGACCGCGTAAGGGGTACTGCTGCCGTAGGGGTTGCACCGGACGACGACCGATCTCATCGCGTCGGCCATCATGAGCAGCTCGGCGAGCAGCCGGGACTTGCCGATGCCCGGGTCGCCAGACAGCTCGATGACGCCTCCCTGGCCCCGCTGCAGCGAGCCGAGCATGTCGCCCAGTGCGGCGACCTCGCCGTCGCGGCCGACGAGCCAGCCATCGGCGGCCAGCGGCGCACGGCTGGCCTGGATCGTCCCGGCCACACGGAAGGCCTGCACCGGCGCGGTCTTGCCCTTAACCCGGAACGGCGGCACCGGGCTGATGTCGTATCCCTGCGCCGACCGGTCCAGCACCGCCGCCGTCGCCAGCAGCTCACCGGCAGCGGCCCGCGCGGTCAGCCGCGCGGCCAGGTTGACGGCGTCACCCTTGACCGAGTAAGTGCGGCGGTAGGGCGGCCCTAGGTCACCGGTGAACACCCGGCCGGCGTTCACTCCCGCCCGTAGCGTCAGACCACCGGGCTGATCGAGGATGGCGCGCACGGTGGCAAGGAGCCGTTCCTCGTCCCGGCCGGCGCTGCGCGGCGCACCGGCCACCAGCATGATGTTGCCGCCACCCGGGCAGATGTCAGTTTCCAGGAAAGTCACGTCGTTGGCTTGCGCGCCGTCTTGAGCCGCGCCGATAAGATGCCCGAGCGCCGCCGACAACTGGCCGGGCCCGCCCGCGGCGAGCTGGTCGTCGGTACCGGTGAACTGCACGAACGCGACGGCGACCCGGCGGTGCTCATCGTCGGGCCGGCCGGCACGCAGGTGCTCGGCGATCGGCACCGGCAGGTAGCCGTCCAGGCCGAGCCCGGCAGGGTCACGGCGCGGGCGACCGGGACCCGGCGCCGCCCGCGGCGAGGTGCGCAGCAGCACGCCGGGGCCGACCGGGGCACCCGCCAGCGCTGGATCGAGCACGGCCGCGGTGGCCTGGCTGATCCCGATCTGGCCCGGCAGGGCGGCCCGCTGGAGCCGCGCGGTGAGAGTTGCCGACGTTCCGGAGACGATGAGCTCTTTGTGGCCTGTGCCCGCCAGGAACAGCATCACCTCGCCGCTGTGCACCCCGGCGGACAGCTTCAGGCTGGCCGAGGCCGATGTGCCACGGACCTTGCCGGCCTGGCGCAGGGTCGCGCGCATCTCGCAGACGGCGGTGCAGGCACGGGCCGCGTGCTCCGCACCGTCGAAGAACAGCAGAACCGCGTCTCCGGCCCACTTGATCAGATCGGCGCCATAACGGTAGGCGGGGTCGAGCATCGAGGCGAAGACGATGTCCAGGAACTGGCTGATTTCCTCCGCGCCGATCTTGCCGGCCCGGGCGAGCCCCTCGGTCAGCCGGGTGAACCCGGAAATGTCCGCGAGCACCAGGGTCCCGTCCAGGGCCCGGTAGGCAGTGGCCGGCCCGCTGGCGATCCAGTCGACAAGGACGCCCGGCACATAGGCCTGGAAGGGGTCCGCGTCCTGGGGGCCAGCTGGCCCATGCGCGCGCTCTGACGGCGTCACGGCACCTCCAGGACCATCCCGTCGAACGCGGCGATGACCCGGACGCCTGGCCCGCTGCAGCCGGCCACGATCTCGTCGATCCCAGCGTCGGTCCGCCATGGGTCGTGATGGAACAGCACTACCGTGCCGACCTGGCACCGCCGGGCCAGTTCCACCGCGTACTCGGCGGCTGAGTGGCCCAGGTAGGCCTGCTGAGGCAGTTCGGCCGCGGTGTGCTGAGCATCGTGCACGAGCACGTCGGCCCCGGTTGCCAGGGCGACCGCGGCGGGGTGGTACTCGCCCATGCCTTCTGGCCCGGGGCCGAGCGCCAGCGGACTGTGGTCCGTCAGGTAGGTGATGGCCGAGGAACCGTCGCGCACCTGGTAGCCGAAGGTCCGGCCGCCCTTGTGCGGGATTTCCGCGACCTGCACCGAGAACTGCTCGATCTCGTGCTGACCGGGTTCGAGGGCGTGGAATGTCCAGCCCTTGCCCAGTTGCCTCGGCCGGATCGGAAAGTGCGGCGGGCAGAGGACCTGGGCCAGCAGCTCCTCCGGGTCAATACCCTGCTCCGGTAGGTACACGTCGACCCGGTGGCCGTCCAGCAGCCCGCCGCGAAAGAACGGCATCCCGTGCGTGTGGTCCCAGTGCAGGTGGCTGAGCAGCAGTGATCCCCGGAACGGCGCGCCGTTCAGCGCCTTCGACAGGTCCTGAAGGCCGGTACCGGCGTCGAGAACCAGGGTGGGCGGCTCGCCATCGCGGGACAGCGCGATGCAGGAGGTGTTGCCCCCGTAGCGCGCGTGGCCCTGCCCGCTGACCGGCGTGGAGCCGCGAGTACCGCAGAAATGGACGCGCACCGGGCCATTCTCCCGCATCCCGGCAATCTAGCCAACGCGGGTAGCCGCCTTCCTCCCGGGCGATTTACACTTGCACCGATGTTCGAGATTACCTTCGCCGATTTGAGATATCGGTATCGCCAGTTTCTCATCGCTGTCATAGGGGCCGGCCTTGTGCTCGCGATGGCTCTCCTTTTGTCTGGGCTGGCCGGAGGGTTCACCGCAGAAATTGACCGGACGGTGGGGGGAGTTGGGGCTCAATGGTGGGTGCTACCGGATAACGCCCACAGCAGCATCACAGGATCGGAAGTTTTCCCCCAGTCTGATGCAGCTGTGATTGCGCGTTCCCCGGGCGTGACGAGAGCCGCCCCGCTCGTGATCGTCCTCCAGCAGGTGGCGCGCATCGGCAGCCAGACAAGCAATGTCGAGGTCTTCGGGGTCCAGATCGGGAACCTCGGCGACCCGGCCGTGACGGCTGGCCGTCCGCTGTCCGGAGCCGGCCAGGTCGTGACCGACACCGGCGTCGGCGCGGCGCTCGGAACGACGATCACGGTGGGCGCCATGTCGCTGCGCGTCGTGGGGGAGGTGACCGATCGCTCCATGCTGGGGGGCTTCCCGGTCGTCTACATGAGCCTGCATGACGCGCAGGCGCTGGCGTTCGGGGGCAGGCCGCTGATCACGGAAGTGGTGACCCGCGGCACTCCGGCTACCCTGCCACCAGGCCTGGCCGCGAGTGGCAACCAGGCGATCGAGCAGAGCGTCCTGACTAATCTCTCAGGCGCCATCTCATCAATCAACAATTCGAAGATCATGATGTGGGTAGTCGCCGCGATGATCGTAGCGGCGCTGCTTTACGTGTCGGCACTCCAGCGGGTCCGGGACTTCGCCGTCCTCAAAGCGCTCGGCTCGTCCTCGCTGGCGTTGTTCGTCGGCCTGGCGCTGCAGGCCGTAATTGTCGCACTGGCTGCCGCCGTTTTCGCCATGATCATATCCAATTTCATGTTTGGACTGTTCAAGCAGCCTGTCGCCATCCCGGCGAGCGCGTTCGCGACACTTCCGGCAATAGCGGTCGTCGTCGGGCTCATCGCGAGCCTTGTCGCCCTGCGGCGCGCTACCGGCGCCGATCCTGCCGCGGCGTTCGGGTGATGCCGGTGTCCCTGTCCATCAAGAGCCTCACCGTTGAATTCACGTCCGGCGGCTACAAGATCCGGCCGCTGAACGGTTTTTCCTGTGACGGCGACGACGGCCAGCTGATGGTGCTGCTGGGACCTTCCGGCTGCGGTAAGACCACGCTGCTTTCCTGCCTGGCGGGGCTGCTTACCCCGACCTCCGGCTCCATCCACTTCAACGACGAGGAAATCACCGGGCTGCGTGGCCGGGCTCTGGCGACCTACCGGCGGCATACGGTCGGCGTGGTGTTCCAGGCCTTCAATCTCATCCCCAGTCTCAGCGCCCGGTCCAACGTGATGGTCCCGCTGCGGCTCGCCGGCGCCTCCCGAAAGGCGGCACGCGAGCGGGCCACGACCCTGCTGGCGCAGGTGGGTCTCAGCGAGCGGGCGAATTACCGGCCGGGCCAGCTGTCCGGGGGGCAGCAGCAACGGGCAGCCATCGCCCGGGCTCTGGTGCACGATCCGCCCTTGGTGCTGGCCGACGAGCCCACCGCGCACCTGGACTACGTTCAGGTGGAGGGCGTCCTGCGGCTGCTGCGAGACTTGGCGCGGCCAGGCCGGATGGTGGTGGTCGCCACCCACGACGAGCGCATCACCCAGCTCGCGGACAAGGTCGTCGAGCTGACCCCGCACCTTCCGGCGGAGCAGCGAGAACCCAGGGAGGTCACGCTCGGCGAAGGACAGTTCGTGTTCCGGCAGGGCGATCCGAGCGACCTGGTGTACGTGGTCCAGTCCGGCGAAGTCGAGATCTTGCGCGAGATGGGTGACGGCGCGGAGGAGCATGTGACGGTGATCGGTCCCGGTGGCTACTTCGGCGAGCTCGGGCCGATGCTGAACCTGCCCAGAAGCGCGTCCGCCCGTGCTCTGTCTGCCACGGTGCTGACTGGCTGCTCCGTTCAGGAGTTCCGCTCCCAGCGCCCCGGCCACCTGGGTCAGGCAGCTGCCCAGTCCTAGGTGGTGATCTTCGCGATGAGGGCCTCGGAAACCGTGAAGGCCGCCGAGGACAGCGGCAGGAAGTTCACCTGCGACAGGTACTTGGGCGAGTTGCCCGCGGTGATCGCCCAGTAGAGCAGGGCCTGGATGTCCTGCGCCTTGTTCACGCTCGGCTGGATCGATTCCACGATCGCGTACTCATAGTTGATGATGGGGTACGCCCCAGGCGCGCTGCTGTTGATCAGCGACATGGTGCCCGTGGCCGGAATCGTGGGGAAGCTCCCCGCCGCGGCCGCGATGGTGGCGTTGGTCGGCAGCTCATACCCTCCGGCGCCGTTGGCCAGCTCGGCTTCGCCGAGCCCCGCCGCCTCGACCTTGGACTTGTAGCTGATGCCGATGTAGGCGACACAGCCCGGGGTGGC
>JASHXJ010000311.1 GCA_030043595.1 Trebonia sp. | reverse complement strand
GGTAGCCGATGCGCTGGTAGATGGAATTGCTCACCGGATTCGCCAGGTCCGTGAAGAGCACCACCTCGTCGGCACCCGCGGTGATCGCGGCCCGGCTCACCTCGGCGGTCGTGGCGCTGGCGTACCCGCGACCGCGAAACTCCGGGGGCGTGTAGACGGGACCGACGCGGACCATTCCGGCGACCCGCCTGGTCAGGGCGGCGACGCAGACGGGCTTGCCCCCGTCTTCCCACAGGGTGATCCCGTCATAGCTCAGCCTGTCCCGCACGACGGCCGCCTGCGCGGCCCCGCCGCCCGTGTCCTGCACCTCGACCGCGAACGCCGTGAACCAGTCGGTCAGCAGCGCGACGTCGCCGTCCCCCGCCGTCCGCGGCCCGCCGGCTGGCGGCGGATCGGGCCAGGCTAGTTCGGCGAGCCGGTACAGCCGCATCCGCCGGTGCACCTCGGCCCGGCAGCCCGTGCTCGCCTGCCAGGCCGCGGCGAACGACGCAGCGGCGTCGCCGTGTGCGTTGACGCCGGCGAGCGGACGGCCGGCCAGCGCCTGCGCCGCGAGGTCTGCGGCAGCTTCGGGCGGGACGGCAGAGAGCACGACCGGGAAGGGCGGCGTGTGCAGGAACGCCGCTTTCACCGCGCCGGCGGTGCCGTTCCGGCCATCCGTCCACCAGCCGAACAACGGCAGGCTGGCACTGTCCGCCTCGTTCGCGTCGTTCGCCTCATTCGCGTCTTTCGCCCCTTTCGCGCCGCCCGCCTCGTTCGCGCCGCCCGCCTCTTTCGCGCCGCCCGCCTCGTCCTTGCCGCGGAATCGCCCGGGGTTCACGCGCACGGTTTCCGCCGCGGTGAGGATGACCGTGTTCCGCGCGCGCTCCGCGCGCAGGAAAGACCCCGCCGCCGCCAGGAACTCGGCCACGTCGCCGGTTGTCTGCCAGCTCATGGCGCTCATGGTTCCACGCGGGTCAGGCTGTACTCACCTGATTTTCCGCGCAACGGCGCGGAAGCGCCGCGGCAGGCCGGCTCCATGTCACATGAGTCTCGCCTGTTCATCTTTGTATGCGTTCGGCACGACATATCAGGACAAAACAGGCGCGAAAGTGGTCGGGACGCATACAAAGACAACGGGTGGGACTCGCGTGACGGACGTGGAATGAGCCGGGAGTGGTCAAATGGGCTCAGGGTGCTCAAATGGGGTCCCGGGTAGTCGAATGGGGCTCGGAGTGATCGTGTGCGGGCCCGGAGAAGTCGGATGCGGGCCCGGAGAAGTCGGATGCGGGGAATTGTGGCGCGCGCCAACTGGGCGGGCGGGTGATCGGGGGGCGCGACAAGGTGCACAACGAGATTGTTGACAATCTGGCGGCGATTTCGTAGCCTCCGGCCATGCCCAGACCAACGCCGGGCGGCCCTCAGGCCGGGGAGCCCGCACGGACGCACGCCCTCGCCGCGCTTCGGCAGGCGATCCTCATCGGCGACGTCGCGCCTGGTCAACGGCTTGTCGAGGAGGAGCTCGCCGGCCTGCTCGGGGTGACAAGGGCGAGCCTGCGGGCCGCGCTCATCGACCTGACGGCGGAGGGGCTCGTCGAGCGGGTGCCGAACCGCGGCGCCCGGGTCCGCGTGGTCAGCCCGGAGGAAGCGGTCGCGATCACCGAATGCCGGACAGCGCTCGAGGCCCTGTGCGCGGTGAAGGCTGCGCAGAGCGTGACGGACGACGAGGCGGCGCAGCTCCGGGAACTCGGCGGGAACCTAGCCCTCGCCGTCTCGGAGGGCAACCCGCTGAAGTACTCCGAGCTGAACAGGGAACTGCACCGCCAGATCGGCGTCATTTCCGGCCAGTCCGTCGCCGTCAGCCTGCTCGAGCGGCTGGACGCGCAGATCGTCCGGCACCAGTTCCAGCTCGCGCTGCGCCCAGGCCGGCCCGAACAGTCGCTCGCCGAGCACCTGGCCATCATCGACGCGGTCGCCGGCCGCCGCCCCGCCGACGCCGAGGAGGCCACCCGGCGGCACCTGAACAGTGTCATCGAGCAGTTGCGGGCAGCCGGGGAAGCAGAGGGTCCCGTGTCGCCGGACACGGGACCATGAACGGGAACAGGACAGCACCCACCGGGAATCAGGAAAACAGAGGACAGTGACAGCCATGCTGAACGTCGTCGTCACCGACCCGCCGCGAGCCGATCTTTCCCAGGTCGACAAGCTCGCCGAGTACGGCGTCGCCACCGTGCACGAGGCCATCGGCAGGAACGGCTACCTCGGCCCGGGCATCCGGCCGATCCAGAACGGCGCCCGGATCGCGGGCACGGCGCTGACCGTGCTCTGCTGGCCGGGCGACAACCTGATGCTGCACGTCGCGGTCGAGCAGGCCAGGGCCGGCGACATCCTCGTCGTCACGACGACCTCAGCGAGCACGGACGGGCTGTTCGGCGAGCTGATCGCCACGTCCGTCTCGGCCCGGGGCGTCCGCGGCCTGATCATGGGCGCGGGCCTGCGCGACACCGCCGAACTGCGCGAGATGGGCTTCCCCGCCTGGACCGCGAACGTCAGCGCGCAGGGCACGGTCAAGGAGACTCCGGGCGCGGTCAACGTGCCGGTGACGATCGGCGGGCAGACGATAAGGCCCGGCGACGCGATCGTGGCCGACGACGACGGCGTGGTCTGCGTGCCGCGGCTCGACGTCGCCGCGGCGGTCAGTGCGTCGGCGGCCCGGGTCGCCAAGGAGGACGTCAACCGCAAGGCGCTCGCCGACGGCCAGCTCGGCCTGGACATGTACGGACTGCGCGCGAAGCTGGCGAAGGTCGAGTACATCACCGCCGCGGAGTACGCCCGGCGGGCGGGCGAAGGGCCCGCGCAGGGGTAAGCAGGGGTAGGCAGGGGTAAGCAGCCAGGCTGGACGGCACGGGTAGACAGCAGGGGCAGGCAGCAGGAGGGACAGGAGGAGCACACGATGACTGACGGCATCCGGTGCATGCTGATGCGAGGTGGCACCTCGAAGGGCGCGTACTTCCTCGCCGACGACCTCCCGCGCGACACCGCGGAACGCGACGACCTGCTGCTGCGGATCATGGGCAGCCCGGACCCGAAGCAGATCGACGGCATCGGCGGCGCGCACCCGCTCACGTC
>JASHXJ010000310.1 GCA_030043595.1 Trebonia sp. | reverse complement strand
GACGATGCGGCCCCACTTGGCGTTGACCATGTACTTCTGCGTCGCGCGTGTCATGAGGAAGGCGCCGCGCAGGTGCACGTTCATAACCGTGTCCCAGTCGTTGTCGCTCATCTTGAACAGCAGGTTGTCGCGGGTCACGCCGGCGTTGTTGATGAGCACGGTCGGCTCGCCGAGGCCGGCCACCACCTTCTCGACCGCCGCCTCGACCTGGTCGGTCTTGCTCACGTCCGCGCCAACCGCGATCGCACGCCCGCCGGCCTTCTCGATCTCGGCCACGGTCCGCTCGCCATCGCCTTCCTGGAGGTCGAGCACGGCGACGGCCATCCCGTCGCTGGCCAGGCGCCTGGCAGTCCCGGCGCCGATCCCGCGGGCGGCCCCGGTGACGATCGCGATTCGCTGTGGCATAGCCTTCATCTTCCTTCCTCGGCATCCCCGGGGGCTTGTGCGCCCGGCGCCGGTGTCGGCGAACGCCGCTGTTCCGTCGTCATTATCCCGGACTCCGGGCGGTATGCGACGTGCGGCCCGGGGACGCGGAAAGGTACCTTGTCAGGTGTTGATGTCCGGCTTGGGTTAGGTAACGCTGTGTCACTGGTTTCCAGGGTTCCTGTCGTTCTCAGGGTTCTTGCAGTTCTTGCCGTCGCGGGAGTGCTCACGGCGGTCACGGGGTGCGCCACCAAGGGGGTGGCGTACCAGACGCCGTCGACGTCGACGGCGCCCCCGCCGGTCGCGACGGCGCCGCAGAGTCCAGCCCCGACCGGGCCGATGACTCCGGTGCCTGACGCATCCGGGCAGCTGACCGGCACGCAGCTGCAGTCCGTGCTGCTCCCCCAGTCCTTCTTCCCTGCCGGGTTCGCCCTCGCGTCGTCCAGTGCCGTGTCCTCCGGTGACGGCCTGGGCTCCGGCCAGGCGACCTACAACCTCGCGACCGTCAGCTGCGCGACCTTCGTCAACAACCTGGGCGCCCCCGGTTTCGGGGAGACAGCGATGGCGTCTGACAGCGCCGTCGGGAACGAGCAGGCATATGACCAGGTGGTCTACCAGTTCGCCAGCCCCGCTGCGGCCTCGGCCTTCGTGACCGGGATCTCGGCGCTGGCCGGCCGGTGCCACGCGTTCACCGCGTCGGACAACGGCGCCACCGGCGCGTTCTCGCTCAAGGCCGCGGCCGCGGCGCCGGTGGCCGGCCACCCGTCGATCCAGCTCTTGCAGGCCGGGACGATCAGCGGCTCCTCGCTGACGCTCGACACCCTGTTCACCGCCAGCGGCGTGGACGTCTTCGCGGCTTCCGCGGTCGGGGTCGGGGTCGGCGTGCCGACCGGGCTGGCTCCCCAGACGATCGTCTACAACCTGATGAAGCGCCAGCAGGACGCCGCGGCGCTCGCGTAGCCGGGCGGCGGCTGGGGACCCGGCCGCTTACCCCTGGCCGGCCAGCCGGAAGACGTAGACGTCGCCGCGCTCGAAGATCTTGACGTACTGGTTCTGGCCGTACAGTTCCGCGATGAAGGCTGGCACGTTCTTAGGGGCCGGGTAGTAGCCGCTGTTCAGGCCGTCGAAGACGATGTACTGGGTGAGCGGGTTCCCGGCGTTGCCGATCCAGAACGTGTCGGTGCGGGCGGCGAGCGGGGCGAGCAGGTCGAGCGTGGTCTGCACGGTGGCGCCGTCGGGGACCCGCGCCATCGCCGCGTCGGCGGCCGCCACGTGCGGGCTGATCTCGTAGGTCGAACCCTGCCACAGGGTGCTCAGCGGGAACTGGAAGGCGAGCGCGGCGGCGACGGCGACCATCATCGGGGCGCCGTGTTGTGCCGCGGCGGTGCGCAGCCACCGTGACCAGGCGGGCGGGCCCTGCCCGGGCAGCGCGCGCCAGCGCGCCATCGCCTCGACGGCGGCGATGAACAGTACCGGCATCACCGTCGCGTTGTAGTGCCACAGGGTGCCCCAGTAGGCGCTGTTGGTGGAGATGAACCGCAGCGCGAGGCTCGGCACCGCGACAAGCGCGAGCGGCGAGCCGAGCGCGATGAACGCGGTGGGCAGCAGCAGCAGCACGACGGTCTGCAGCTTGACCGGCCAGGCGTGCAGCGTCTGCCCGATCAGGCCGGTCACCGAGAACGGCATGCCCGAGCCGACGACGCCGCCGTCGCTCCAGTACAGGTAGCGGTGCGCCGCGTTGAAGTGCGGGATGATCACGGCGATCGCGAGCAGCGACCAGGCCAGGCCCCACGCGACGAGGAACGCGCCGCCGATGACGCTGCCCCGGAGCCTGGCCGTCGCGGCGGGATCCCGCTGCCGCGCCTCGCGCGCCGCGGCCACGACCATGAGCAGGCCGATCGCCGCGACCGTGAACCCCTGGTCCTCCTTGACGAAGACCAGGGGCATGGCCCACAAGACCGCCGCCCGCGTCCGGCCGCGGACCAGGGCCGACAGCGAGAACGCCAGCAGCGGGACGGCGAAGGCGATCTCGTGGAAGTCGAAGTCGATCATCTGCTGCAGGCCCCAGGAGAACCCGTAAGCGACACCGACCGCCCGTCCCCTCCCCGTGCCGAGCTTCGCCATGGCCGCCGCCGTCACGGGGAACACCGACACCGCGGTCAGCAGCGCCTGGGCCACCAGCAGGGTCGCCGGCGTGGGGAACACCCGGAAGAACGGCGCGATCAGCGCCACGGCGACCTGGAAGTGATCGCCGAGCAGGTTGAATCCCGGACCGCGCACGTCCACGATCGGCGCCCGCAGGTGCGCCAGCTGCTTCACGTACTCGGTGAAGATGCCCAGGTCCCAGGACGAGGGGTTGAGCTGCAGCAGCCGGAACAGCGAGATGGTCAGGTAGGCCCCGAACACGACCAGCACGATCGCCCAGGTCACCAGGTCGCGGTACGGGCCTGGGGGCACGGCGGCCTGTGCCGGCGCGTCCGTCCCAGCCGGGACTCGGGCCGCGCCAGCCTGTGTCACCGGGCGTCGCTCTTCAAGCATCCGAAGTAGCCTATCGGCTCAGACGAGGAGCAGCTTCGCGATCCGTCGGCTCGCCACCGCCAGCCCCGTCAGCCCCATGACAGCGAGATAGCCGGCGCGCCAGAGCAAGTCCGGTGACGGCGCGCCCAGCACCAGGTCGCGCAGCAGGACCACTCCCTGGTACAGCGGCGTCCATTCGACGATCACGCCGATCGCGTGCGGATAGACGCTCACCGGGAAGAACGTGGCGGAGAACAGGAACATCGGCACCGCGACCAGCATCACGTACTCGAAGTCCTGCCAGCTCCGCATGTACGTGGTGCACGCTACCCCGACCGCGGCGATCGCGAAGCTGATCAGCACCGCCACCGGCACGGCGAACAAAGCCCACGGCGAGTGGATGAGGTCCATGCAGGCCATGACCAGCGTGAACGCGACCGCGTAGACCGCGCCGCGCAGCAGCGCCCAGCCGACCTCGCCCAGGGCCACCTCGCCGGGCCCGACCGGCGTCGCTAGCAGCGCGTCATAGAGCTTGGCGTACTTCAGCCGGAAGAAGACGTTGAACGTCGAGTCGTACATCGCGCCGTTCAGCGCGGACACCGCGAGCAGCCCGGGTGCGACGTACTCCCGGTACGGGACCAGCTGCCCGCCGGGCCCGGCCACCGTGCCGACCAGCGCGCCCAGGCCGACGCCGATCGACAGCAGGTAGAAGAGCGGTTCGGCCACCCCGGAGGCGAACACCAGCCACATGTGCCGGTACACCCGCGCGTGCCGCTCGATCAGGTGCAGGCTGCCCCGCCAGGGCCCGGCAAGTCTGCTAGACATACAGCCGGCTGCGGTAGGTGCGGGCGGCTACGGACAGGCCCGCCACGGCGAGGGCGGCCAGGTAGGCGACGTGCATCGCCACGCTCGCCGCGGTCACGGTGCCCAGGCTGAGCTCGCGGCACAGCGCCACGCCGTGCCACAGCGGCGTCGCGTAGGCCACCGGCTGAAGCCAGCCGGGCAGCTGGGTGACGGGGAAGAACGTGCCGGAGAACAGCATCATCGGGACGCCGCCGAACCGGAACATGTAGTTGAACGGGGTCTCCTTCTCCAGCGTGACCGCCCACGCCGCGACGGGCGCCGCGAACGCGATGCCGGTCAGCAGCGCGGCGGGCAGCAGCGCCGCCCCCCAGCCCGACCGGATCGTGCCGAACGCCGCCATGACCACGACGTAGACCGCCGAGTTCATCGCGATCCGCAGGGCGAAGAACAGCAGGTGGCCGCGGGAGAGGTCGACCGGGCGCAGCGGCGTCGCCCGCGCCGCGACGTAGTTCTTGCTCCACTGCACCGCGCCGAAGACAGGGAAGCTCGCGTTGGCCATCCCCGACTGCATCGCCTGCGTGGCCAGGATGGCCGGCGCCACGAACGCGACGTACGGCACGCCGCCGAGCGCGGCGGTGCCGTGCTTGTCGACCAGCGAGCCGAGGCCGTAGCCCATCGCGCTCAGGAAGAACACCGGGCCGAGCACGCTCGACCAGACCGACGCCCGCCAGGTCCGCCGGTACACGGTCAGCCAGCAGCGCAGCGCGCGGACGGCGAGGTCGAATGACTGCGGGACTTTCGCGACAATGGTCCTCGGCGCGGTCAGCTCTTCAACCAGCATCAGTCCACTAGCCTTCGGCCGGTCAGGTGCAGGAAGACATCCTCGAGGGTGGCTCGGCGCACCAGTTCGGTCAGCGGCTCGAGACCGGCCTGCCTGACGCGGGCCAGCGTCTCGTCGCCGTCCGCCACGTAGAGAAGGATGCGGTCGGCGAGCACCTCGGATCGTTCCGAGGAAATGTCTTTGATCTTCTCCGCCGCCTGGTCGTGCACGTCCGGGTCGAACCGCAGCTCGAGCACTTCCGGGGTCGCGTACCGCTCGATCAGCTCACGCGGGGTGCCCTCGGCGACGATCTTCGCGTGGTCCATGACCACCAGGCGGTCGCACAGCTGCTCGGCCTCGTCCATGTAATGCGTGGTGAGGATCAGCGTGACGCCCCGCTGCTTGAGCCGGAACAGCCGGTCCCACACCACGTGCCTGGCCTGCGGGTCAAGGCCGGTGGTCGGCTCGTCGAGGATCAGGATGTCCGGGTCGTTGATCAGGCTCCTGGCGATCGTGAGGCGGCGCTTCATGCCGCCGGACAGCGGCTCCACCATGTCCGTGGCCCGCTCGGTGAGCTGCACGAAGTCGAGCAGCTGCGCGGTCCGCTCCCTGATGACGCTTCGCGGCAGGCCGAAATAGCGGCCGTAGACGAGCAGGTTCTCCCGGACGGTGAGCTCGACGTCCAGGGTGTCTTCCTGCGGAACCACGCCCAGCCTGGCCCTGATCGCCGCTCCGTCGCGAACCGGGTCGGCGCCGAGAATGGTAAGCTCGCCTTGTGTCGGCGGGGAGACACAGCCGAGCATCCGCATCGTGGACGATTTCCCGGCGCCGTTCGGACCGAGGAATCCGAAAGCTTCGCCCTGGTACAGGTCGAAGTCGATCCCGTCCACCGCGGTGAAGCTGCCGAACCGCTTTGTCAGCCCACGGGCGCGAACCAGTACCTCGGGCACTCGATGGAGAATACCTGGCGCTGTGACTGATTCCGACCGGTTTTCCGCCTCGGTAGCAGCGCCGGGAAGGGAAAGGGTAAGGTACGACAGGTCACCGCACCGCCGGCCGAGCTGGGGCACGACGGGGACACGCGAGAGGATTGAGCCAGTTGAGTCTGATCCGCGACACTTACCTCCGGTTTCAGGTACTGGTCCATGAGACAGCGAAGTTCGGCGTCGTGGGCGCCATCGGCTTCGTCGTCCAGCTTGGCGTCCAGAACGTGCTGCACTCCGGGTACGGCGTCGGCCCGCTGACCGCGGTCGTCATCGCGTACGCCGTCGCCACCGTCGTCACCTTCGTCGGGAACAGGCACTGGGCGTTCAGGCACCGCAAGGGCAAGGGCCTCGGCCAGGAGTGGGTCCTGTTCGTCGTGCTGAACGTGATCGGGATCTTCATCCAGGTCGGCATCGTGGCCTTCGTCCACTACGGGCTGGACAAGACGGGCAACCTCGCCTACAACGCGGCCACGATCGTCGGCATCGGGATCGGGACGCTGTTCCGGCTCTACAGCTACCGCAAGTTCGTCTTCCTCGCCCAGCCTCCCGCGCAAGCCCCGGAGCAGCTCGAGCCGGAGCCGTCGGAGCACTAGCAGCCCGCCTCGTCGCGGGGGACGAGGCCCAGTGGCGTGTTCAGCACGGCGGTTCCCTGCGCCTTCGTGAGGTAGCCGACCGCGACCATCCGCGCGATCACGTGCGCGAGCCGCGCGTGCGCGTTGGCCGGGAACGCGATCGGGTCGTCGACGCTTGGCGCGTTGACGACGCCCGCCAGCATGGCGCCCTGCACCACCGTCAGCCGTGACGCCGGGTGGCCGAAGTACCCGCAGCTCGCCGCCTCGAG
>JASHXJ010000039.1 GCA_030043595.1 Trebonia sp. | reverse complement strand
GCCGAGCAGCTGCACGTTGTCCGCGGGCAGCGAGCTGGACAGCAGCCGCAGCGGGCCGCCAATGGTGACGGCCGCCACCCGCTGGGCGTAGCTGGGGGCGGTCGAGATCACTATCCAGCCGGACCAGGCCGCGGCCGCCCCCGACGACCCGCCGGCGTAGACGAAGCTGGCCGGGCCCCCCACGTCGTCGGCGCCGAGCGGCAGCAGCCCGCCCCGGACCCAGGTGCGGCCGCCATTGGTCGTGGTCCATACCCGCACCGGGGGAATGCCGCCGCTGCCGGCCTGCCACGGTACCCCGGCCGTCTCGGTCAGCAGGAGGCCGTGCCCGCTGGCGGACATCCACGGCCCGTCGATGGACGCGCTGCCGCCCGGCAGGGAGCCGACGGGCCCCCAGCTCGAGCCGCCGTCTGAGGTCTCGAACAGCTGATAGGGGGATGCGGCATCCGGCTGGTACGTGGCGGCGACACCATCGCTGGCCGACCAGAAGTCCACCTGGGTCACCACGCCGGGCAGTTCGAAGACCTGGCTCCAGCTGCGGCCACCGTCCGTCGAGCGCAGGATGGCACCCGCGTTGGAGGGGTCCTGGGCGGCGATGGCCGTGGTGGCGCTCACCGCGTCCACCTGGCCCGCCGGGGCGGGGGCGGGCAGCACCTGGCGCCACAGCGCACCGCCGTCGAAGGTCACGGACACCGTGTCCCTGTCGCTGATCGCGAAGGCCTCCCGCCCCGTCACCGCCGCCAGCGCGCTGACCTGGGTCAGCTGCCAGGGCGTCAGCTCCTGCCAGGGGGTCACAGGCCCGGGGTACCGGTACAGCAGGCCGAACGGGGGCGCGCAGGCCCCCCCGTTGCGCCCGGTCGTGACCCAGGCGCCACCGCCGGGAACCGCGGACAGCACGATGCCATCGGGGCTGCACTCGTCCGGGTAGCCGTCGGCGAGGTGCACCATGCTCCAGCTCTGCCCGCCGTTGCCGCTGCTGAGCAGGTCCGCCACCCCGCAGCCGTGCATGGCGCAGCTGAGCGGGTCGTACACGGCGGCCAGGGCGAGTCCCGCCTGGATCGCGAGGGTGACCGTGATGTCCGGGCTGATCAGGCCGAGATCACTGACCGACCCGAGCGCGCGCCAGTGCTGGCCGCCATCCGTGCTGGTGAGGAACCTGATCGCGGGTGCAGGCTGGTTCTGGCCCGACGCGGGATATGTCCGCGCGGCCCACAGCTGCCCGCTCGCGGTCGCGGTGGCGAACACAGGGCCTGTGCCGCTCAGCACGGACGTCCAGTGTGTCCCGCCGTCGCGGCTGACCAGCACCTGGCCGGGGCAGTGCGTGAGCGCCAGGTCGGCCAGGCAGCTGTCGGACGTGGCGATGCCCAGGCTGGCTGAGTAGAACTGCACCTGGTTCACGGCCTTCGCCAGCGTGGCGGCCACCCGCCAGTGCTGGCCGCCGTCCGTGGTGGCCAGCAGCTCGCGCCCGCACGCCTTGTGCGCCGGGCAGGCGATCAGCGCCCAGGCGTGCGCGGGGTCGGTGGCGGTGATAGCCAGCGGGCTTCCCGCGCCCTGCCACTGCACCTGCCAGGTCGAGCCCGCGTTGCCGGTGTGCCAGATCAGCGCTTGGGCCGCGCCGGATGTGGTCTCGCCGAGCACCCACCCGGCCGAGGGAGCCGGGAAGGCGAGGGCGGTGAACGACGGCGGGGAGCCGGCCGAGATCGTGGCGGTGGCTGGCGTCGTGGCTGACTGGGTGGCTGGCTGGGTGACTGCCGACGCGCAGGAGGCTGCCGCCAGCAGGGCGGCGGATGCCCCGGCCGTCAGAGCAAGGACAATTCCAGAGCGTCGCAGCATCTGCCACCTCCAGGTAGGCGGACCGCAAACCGGTAGGGTTCGCGCCAACTTAGACGCCGGCGGACGCCCTGTCGTTGGCACTTTCTTCCCTATAGCTACGTATGATGACTGACGTGGTGCCCCGGCGATGACGGCTGCCAGCAGGTTCTTCGGCCGCGCCCTTGACCTGCCCCCGCCCGAGTCGGTGCGGGTCGCGGTGCAGCGGGACATCGCCATCCCCATGCCCGACGGCGTGGCGCTGCTGGCCGACCGGTACGTCCCGCCCGGGTCCGCGCGGCCGCTCGTGCTTGTCCGCTCGCCATACGGGCGGCGCGGCCCGTTCGGGCTGATGTACGGCAGGCTGCTGGCCGAACGGGGATTCCAGGTGCTGGTGCAGAGCTGCCGCGGCACGTTCGGCTCGGGGGGCACGCTCGACCCGTTCAACGAGCGCGACGACGGGCTGGCCACCGTCGAATGGATGCGGAAGCAGCCCTGGTATCCCGGGGCGTTCGCCACGACCGGGCCGAGCTACCTGGGCATAGTGCAGTGGGCGATGGCCGCGGAGGCCGGCCCGGACCTGAAGGCCATCGCCGCGCAGATCACCACCTCGGACGTGGCCGCCGCGATCTACCAGGGCGGGTCGTTCTCGCTGGAAACGATGCTCGGCTGGGTCGACCAGGTCGCCCGCCAGGAACGGCCGCTGGGGCTGCTGCGGCAAGGCCTGGCCCGGCGCCGGCTGGCGCCGGTGCTGAACCGGCTGCCGCTGGGTGACCTGGACCAGGCCGCCACCGGGCACCGTGCCAGCTACTGGCAGGACTGGCTGGCGCACAGCCAGCCCGGCGATCCGTACTGGATCCCCCGCTCCTACAGCGGCAGCGTGCCCGCGGTGACCGCGCCAGTCAGTTTCGTCGGCGGCTGGCACGACATCTTCCTGCCAGGCATGCTCGCCGACTACGCCGCCCTGGCCAAGGCCGGCCACGAACCGTACCTGCTGATCGGGCCGTGGCGGCACACCGACCAGCAGGTCATCAGCGCATCGGTCCGTGACACGCTGGCCTGGCTGCGCGCCCACCTGCTGGGCGACCCCAGTCAGCTGCGGCCCGAACCGGTCCGGATCTTCGTCGGCGGCTCCGGCGAATGGCGTGACCTCCCGGCCTGGCCGCCGACGGCCGGGCAGCAGCGCTGGTACCTGCACCCGGCGTCCGGGCTCGGGCAGAGCCCGCCCGGGTCCGGCGAGCCGGACGGCTACACCTATGACCCGGCGGACCCGACCCCGAGCGTCGGCGGCCCGGCCGACCGCCAGGGCGACGCCCAGCCGGACAACCGGCAGCTGGAGTCCCGCCCCGACGTGCTCACCTACACCAGTGCGCCGCTGGAGCACGACCTGGAGGTCATCGGCCAGGTGACCGCTGAGCTGTTCGTGCGATCCAGCCGCCCGCACACCGACTTCTTCGCCCGGCTCTGCGACGTGGACCCCACCGGACGGTCCGGCAACGTCTGCGACGCCCTGCTGCGGCTCGTGCCGGGGGACCCGGCACCCGATCCTGACGGCACCATCCTGGCCCGGATCGCCCTGTGGCCCACGGCCCACCGGTTCCGCGCCGGCCACCGGCTGCGGCTGCAGGTCTCCAGCGGCGCCCATCCGCGGTATGCGCGGAACACCGGCACCGGTGAGCCGCCCGCCACCGCCACTACCCTCGCCGCGGCCCGGCAGGCGGTCTACCACGACCCCGATCACCCCTCGGCCGTCTTCCTGCCTGTGACTGAGTAACCTGGCCAGTCATCGGCAGGTGACGCCAGACCTCAGGCGAAACAGCTCAGCGGCGCGCCGCCGTTGTAGACGACCATCTCCGCGAAGGCCACCGCGACATTGAGCTGGGTCCCGGGCCCGGCGCCGTCGAGCTCGGCGTACGCCCTGTGCAGGTTGCCGACGATGCGCTCGCGATCGGTCAGGCCGGCGTAGGGTCCCAGGTCGGTCTCGACGGCGGCCTCGAGCGGGGACAGCCCGGCGTCCTTGCCGCGCACCGCGACGTCCTGCACGAAGCGCAGGTAGCCGACCACCTCGTCGATCACCTCCGGGCCGCAGACCTCCCCGTGCCCGGGCACGATGGTCCGCGGCGACAGCGGCCTGACCACTCGCTCAAGGACGTCGATCGCGCCGGCTATGGAGCCGCTGAGCATGAACGGGGTGCCGCCGTTGAAGATCAGGTCGCCGGAGAACAGCACCGAGCGCTCGGGAAGCCAGACAATCGAGTCATTGGTCGTGTGCGCCGGGACGCCGACGTGGCGCACCTCGCAGCGCAGGTCGTCGCTGTACAGCGTCACGCGGTCGGCATAGGTGAGGAACGGCGGTGCGAGCTCTACTGCGCCCCAGTCGACATCCCCGAACAGCGCGGGAGGAAAGTCCGGGAGCCCCGCGGCGAGTATCTCTTCCCGGCAGCGGTCATGGGCCACGATCGTCGCGTCGCCGAACAGGTAGTTCCCGTGGGTGTGGTCGCCGTGGTGGTGAGTGTTGATCAGCGTGCGAACCGGCTGGGAGCTCGTCTTGGCGATCGCGTCCAGGTAGGCGCGGGTGCGCTGCTCGGTTGAGCACCCGTCGACGCTGGTGACGCCGCGGCTGCCGACCAGGAAGCCGGTGTTGTTGATGAACCAGGTGCCGTCGGGCTGGATGTAGGCGAACACCTGGTCGCTCACCTCCTGCACACGCGGCGGGCCAGGCTCGGTTTTGTGCGCAGCACTCATCACGCTCTCCCTCCGGGGCGGTCGGGCTCTGCTGCGAGAATAGGGCCACGGAGCCGCGTATCCCGAAGTGCGACGCCGCGCGGACGGTCAGCCTTCGCGCATCGAGCGGGGCCAGATGCCCTGCTTGCCCGGCGACAGGATGCCGTCCGGGTCGAGCGCGTCCTTGAGGGTCTGGTAGAGGCGGAGCATGGCGTGGTCGTTCCAGCCGTACTGGGCGGCGATGTCGTCCATGAAGTCGATGTGGCCGCGGTACAGGCCATAGCCCGCCTCGCCGGTCAGCTTCACCAGGCGGCGGTAGACGTCGTAGGCGGCCTTGACCTGGGCCTCGTTCGTCGTGTCGTACAGCAGCGGGCTGACCATGTAGAAGGAGCGCGGGGTCAGTATCGTGCCTGGCCAGAAGTCCAGGCCGGCCCGCTCGATCTCGGGGCGGAGGATGTTCACCAGCGTCCGGGCGTGGCGGCCGGCGAGCGGCGCGACCGGGGAGAAGTCCAGGTGGCCGCCGATGCCGCCCCACCACTGCAGGCTGTCGAGCAGGGCGAGGCCGGGGACGCCGGCCTGGACGCGCTCGGGGTGGATGGTGACCGTCTCCTCGCTGACGTCTTCCCCGGCGATCGTGCGTGCCGTCAGCCAGGCGCCCGGAACGCCGGCGGCGTACGCGGCCCGCAGCCGGGCTAGCTGCGCGTCGACGATGTCCGCCGGGCCGTACAGGGCCAGCCGCAGGTTCCAGTAGCCGAGGCCGAGCTCGGCGGCGGCCCTCGCGTAGAACTCCGCGGGGAGCGGGCCGTCGCCGGAGTACCACTGCGCGCGGGGCCTGGTCACCGATGCCGCGCCCACGGCGGTGCCGATCAGCGGCACGTTGGTGACGGTGCCGTCGAGCAGCAGCGGGCGGATCGTGTCGATGATCGCCTCGAGGTCTTCTTCGCGCGGCGCGTGGACCTCGACCGGCGCGTAGACCTCGGGGCGCGGCGTCAGCCACTTGCCCATCTTGGTGACGATGCCGAAGTTGGACTGCATGAACAGCGAGTCGACCGCCGGGCCGAACCCGCGCCGGTGCGCGTGCCAGGCCGGGTTCCCGTCCATCGCGCCCATCCCGGTGCGGACCACCTCGCCGCTGGCCAGCACGACTTCGAGCCCGCACTGGGTGTCCGCGTGGTTGCCGCCAGGCAGGTAGCCGACGCCGTGGTCGAGCGTGTTGCCGACGACGCTCCCCCAGCCCAGGTCGGGGATCGACGCCCAGAGTCTGCTCGCGCGGCGCTGGAGCTCCGCGCACAGGTCGAAGAAGCTGACCCCCGGCTCGACGACCGCGTAGGCGAGCTCCTCGTTCACCTCCAGGACGCGGTTCATCCTCCGCATGCTGACCACGACGCTCCCGCGTACCCGCGGCGCCGGACCGCCATAGGCGTTGTTCTTGCCCATCGAGGTCGTCCACAGCGGCACCCGGTACTGGCGGGCGATCCGGACGACCGCCTGGACCTCCTCGACGCTGCCCGGCTGCACCACCGCCGCCGGCCAGTGGTCGTCCCAGCCGGGGAAGCTGTACGGGTCGCGGAACTCCCGGACCTGCTCAGTGGCCTCGCCGGCGCGCAGTACCGCTCCCTCGCCGAGGGCGGCGGCGAACGCGCGCAGCGCCTTGCCGAAGTCCTCGGCGGACAGCCCCGGCGGTACGACGGCATCGTCTACAGGAGCGCTCACGGGCCGTTCTCCTCATCGCAAGTCACAGCGATATTCGCCTTTATGCGTTCGTACCACGGCCGGGCGGCCCGGACCAGCCCAGGCAGTCGAGCGTTTGAATGGTCGCCGCGTCAGGTGCTCAGCAGGCGGCGCAGCCAGCTGAGCTGTGCCGCCCTGGCGGCTAGGGACAGGGCTGCCTGGGGCATGATCCCCGTGAAGCCGTGGAACCCGCCAGGCCACACGTGCAGCTCGGCTGCCCCGCCGGCCTGCCAGATCCGCGTCGCGTAGGCGACGTCCTCGTCCCGGAAGGTCTCCGCCGAGCCGACGTCGATGAACGCCGGCGGCAGCCCGGACAGGTCTGTCGCACGGGCCGGGGCCGCGTACGGGGGCACGTCGGGCCCGCCGCGGGCATCGCCGAGCAGCGCCGTCCAGCCCACCTCGTTCGCCGTGCGATCCCAGTTCCCGAGGCCCGCCATCTGCCACGACGACGGGGTGTCGTTGCGGTCGTCCAGCATGGGGCAGGTCAGCAGCTGCCCGGCCAGCGCCGGGCCGCCGCGGTCCCTGGCGAGCAGCGCCACCGCCGCCGCCAGGCCACCGCCGGCGCTGCCACCGGCGACGACGATACGCTCCGGGTCGATGCCCAGCCCGGCGGCGTGCGACGCGGTCCAGGCCAGGCCCGCGTAGCAGTCCTCGACCGGTCCGGGGTGTGGCGTCTCTGGCGCGAGCCGGTACTCCACCGACACGACAGCCAGCTGGAGCTGCTCGGCGTGCTCCAGCACCCCTGGCAGGCCCGACCGGTTGTCGCCGAATACCATCCCGCCGCCGTGGATGTTGTAGATGCAGCCGACCGGCGCCTGCGTGCCCGTCGGCTGGCAGATCAGCAGCGGCACGTCGGGGGCGCCCGCCGGCCCGGGCACCAGCCGCGTGCTCAGCTCGAACGCACCGCCCCGCCGGAGGTCCTCGTCCGTGGGCGGCGGGAGCGGAGGCGGACCCTGTCGCAGCACCGGGATCAGCTCGAGGGTGTACTCCACCCGCCCGCGCTCGGCCATCGCCGCCAGGGCGGGCAGCAGTTCCCCGTCGAACGGGGGCGGCGGCCCGACCTGAGCTTTTGCACTGGAACTCGCTGCGGTTGTCATCAAGGATGATGACATCAGCTGTCGTCCCACCAGTCAACGAGGAGTTCAGATGCAACGCAGCATTGACCGGATCCTCACCACTCACGTCGGCGCGCTGCAGCGCCCGCAGGCGCTGTCGCAGGCGATGGCGGAGCGCGGCGAGTGGGCACCAGACGTGCTCGAAGACCTGCGCACGGCGGTCACCGACGTCGTGGGGCGACAGGAGGCCGCCGGGATCGACGTCGTCGACGACGGCGAGTTCGGCAAGACCCTGTGGATGTGGTACATCCGCGACCGGATGGACGGCATCGAGGCGCGCGACTGGCCGCCTGACGCCGAGCCGCTCCTGAAGGGCCGCGACCGGGACCAGTTCCCCGGCTTCTACGCGTGGGCGGACGCGAACGCCAGCATCTTCGGCTACATGGAGGACGCGTACTTCTTCAGCTCCACGATCACCCAGCCCGTCGTCACCGGCCCCCTGCACTACCGGCACGACGCGGTGCGGCGCGACATCGCCAACCTGAAGCACGCGCTGCTGCAGCACCCCGCCCTGGAGGCGTTCTTGCCCGTGGTGGCCCCCGCCAGCATCGAGATCGGGCTGGGAAACGAGCATTACCGCACCCGCGATGACCTGATGCGGGCACTGGCCGACGCGATAAAGCAGGAGTACAAGGAGATCATCGACGCCGGGTTCGTGCTCCAGGTGGACGACGCCTGGGTCCCGGCCGCGTGGGACCGCTCCCCCGAATACGACCTGGACTCCTACCGGCGCTACGTCCGGGAGAGCATCGAGGTGCTCAACCACGCGCTCGACGGCCTCCCCGAGGACCGCATCCGCTACCACCTGTGCTGGGGCAGCTGGCACGGGCCGCACGCGAACGACATCCCGCTCGCCGACATCGTCGACATCATGCTCCAGGTCAGGGCGGGGGCCTACCTGATCGAGGCGGCGAACTCGCGGCACGAGCACGAGTACCACCTGTGGGAGGACATCAAGCTGCCGGAGGGCAAGATCCTCATCCCCGGCGTCGTGACGCACTCGACCAACCTGGTCGAGCACCCCGAACTGGTCGCCGAGCGGATCACCCGCTATGCCGACCGGCTTGGCGCGGAGAACGTGATCGCCGGCGCCGACTGCGGGTTCGGCTCCCGCATCCACCCGGAACTCGGCTGGGCCAAGCTCGCCGTCCTCGCCGAAGGGGCCGCGCTCGCCTCCGCCCGCATCTGGGACCGGTGATTCGCGCGCAACCGCGCCGGGCCGGACGCCGTCGTAAGTGAGTGATGACGGCAGCGACCCGGAAGCGAGCTGGGGCACCTGGCACGAATTAAAGCGCGCGATGCGCAATTCAGGCGCGACCGCGACAAGCCGTACATGTGGCGGATCGGTCGCAATTCAGTGACGCAGCAACGGAAGTCAGGCAATACCGTCGGCGAGCGGCGGTAAATCCTTTCCGAATCCGGCCGCGTGGCGCTTGTATTTGCCGGATCTCGTCCGGGCAAAGGGCTAGGATCTTGCGCGAAAGAGCTGCCGTACCGGCTGAACCCGCATGTTCGCTTTCGATACGGAAGGCCTTGATCGTGGCACGCCTAAACCCCACCATTCGCCGGCCAGGGGCTGTCGCCATCCTGCTGTGCGCCATCGCGGCCGCGGCAGCCGCCCTGGCCGGGTGCACAGTGCCTGTGACGCATGTGGAGGCAGCGGGTTCGGGTCGGGCAGGAACGGGGGGCGGCGGGGAGAGCCCGCCGGCCGCCGCGACGCGCGTGCCGTCCCCTGCCGTGTCCGTGCTCGCGAGCACCGCGCCCGACGCGCTCACCTCGGCATTCACTGGGCTGTTGTTCGGCTCCGCCCCCGTCGTCGTCGTAGCCGCCGGCGGAAGCAGGACCGCGCTGCCCGCCGCCGAGAAGGCGGCGACGGCGGCCCACGCGCCGCTGCTGCTCAGCGGCGCGGCCGTGACCGCGACGCTGCTCGCTGAGATCAGGGGCCTGCACCCGGCCGCCGTCCTCGCCGTCGGCCTGGCTCCCGCACCC
>JASHXJ010000309.1 GCA_030043595.1 Trebonia sp. | reverse complement strand
CGAGCGCTGCGCTGGTGAGCGCGGTGGCCTCGCGAAGCCGGCGTGCCGCGAGCAGGGCCTGGACCGCGGACACCGAACGGCAGGGGCGCGCGGGGTCTTCCGGTGCTGTCAGTTCCAGGGCGCGCCCGGCTAGGTCGGCGGCCGTCTGCGGGGACCGGGGCAGTGCTTCGCGGGCCGCCTTGTCGAGTTCGCGCAGCACCCGGTCGTCCCCCTGCCGAGCGCCCCAGACCAGGTGCGCGGCCGCCTGCAGCGGGTCGCCGCGAGCAAGCAGCAGCTGGCCGAACTGGCGGTGCAGTGCGCGGGACATCGATCCCGGCATGGCTTCGCGTACCGCCCGCCAGGTCATGTCGTCCCGGAACCGCAGCGAGTCGCCGGCCGCGACGAGGATCCCGGCGGCCAGGGCGTCGCTGATCCCCGGCAGTACCGCGGCTGGCGTCTGTCCGAGCATTTCCGCGACGTCTTCCACCGCGAAGGACCGGCCGAGGACCGCGGACACCTCGACAAGCTGACGGGTCTGCGGCGGCAAGCTCCCGATCCGGTGCTGGAAGAACCTCGTGACTCGCTCGGGGAGGCGTTCCGTCGCCGCCGTGGCCCTTTCCGCGGCGGTCGTCAGCATGCCCTCCTCCCGCAGGCCCTTGAGCAGTTCGGCCACGAGAAACGGGTTGCCGTCGGCACCGCCGGCCAGCGCGAGCAGTGCGCTGCCGGGGACGACGCCGAGCAGGTCGGCGACGACCTCCGCGATGGCCGGCTCTGGCAGCGGCCGCAGCAGGAGGCGGTCGGCGCCGTCATGATCGAGCAAGTCGAACAGCCGCGCCGCCGCTGTCCGCTGTGTTCGCGGCTCCGTCGCGCGCGCGAGTATCCAGCACAGCGGCCGGGCGGCAAGCTGCCGCGGCAGCACGCGCAGGGCCAGCAGCGTGACCGGGTCCGCGTACTGCAGGTCGTCAGCGGTCACGAGCACCGGCCCCTGCGCGGCAAGGCGCTCCAGGCTGCGGCGCAGGTGGGCGACGGCCCGCGTCCGGGGATCCGGATCGGCCGGCACGTCGAGGGCGCCGAGGTCGTCGCCGGCTGGCCCGGTGACCCCCGTGTCATCGCCGAGCGCGAGCGTCAGCGCGCACAGCGGGATCGTCCGCTCAAGCTCGTCGGCTACCGCGGCGACCGTGGTAAAGCCCTGTGCTGTCGCCGCTTTCGCGGCCTCGGCGAGCAGCAGTGACTTGCCCATGCCCTGCCCGCCTTCGACCAGGACCACTCCCCCGGCACCAGTCCTGCCGCGGCGCAGCAGCTCATTGATCAGCCGTGCCTCGTAATCCCGGCCGCGCACTCCATCACCCCCGGGGCCGGCTGCCTCGGCAGCGCCACCTCGCTGGGAGATGGCGAGCAGCCCAGCCGCGCCGCCACGTGCTCGCCGACCCTGATCGCATTCGCCATGATGGTCAGGGCCGGGCTCACCGCGCCGATGCTGGGGAAGAAACTGGCATCCACCACGTACAGGTTGTCCAGTTCGTGTGCCCGGCAGGTGAGGTCCAGCACGGACGTGGCCGGGTCGGCGCCTAGCCGGCACGTGCCCGCGTAATCTGCCGGGCCTGGCCGGCCCGATGGCCTGGCCGGCCCGATGGCCTGGGCGGCGTTGCGCGCCATCATCCTCGTCCCGCTCAGCATCGCCCGCAGGCTGCGGTAGAGCAGGCGGGCCGCCGCGTCGCCCGTCGCCAGGTGCGCCAGGCGCACCCGGCCGTGGCCGTCGATGGTCACGCGGTTGCCCGGCCTGGGCAGGTCCTCGGTCGTCAGCCGGAAACCGACGGCGGCGCCGTCGTGCGTGACCGAGTCCCGCTGCCGCGGCACGGGCGCGGGCGTGCCCCGGTCAGGCGAGTCCGCGTGCGGGCCGCCGAGCAGCTGGATGCTGCCGAGCGGCCACCTCGCGTCACGGCCGCCCAGATAGAAGTCGTTGACGCACAAGGTCTCCTGGACGACAGCGTGCTCGGATTCCCTGACGACGCAGGTCACGGCTGTGTGGTTGTGGCACATGAGGTTGCGGCCAACCTGCCCGGAACCGTTGCCCAGGCCGTCGGGGTGAGCGTCGCAAGCCGAGCCGAGCAGGATCCGCGCCGAGTTGACCGCTCCTGCCGCGAGGACCACGACACCGCCGCGGTACACCTCCCGCGATCCGGCGTGATTCACCACGACACCGGTGACTGACCGGCCGCGCGGATCGGTCTGCAGCCGGGTCACCTCCGCGTCAACCAGCAGCGTGACGTTCAGCATGTTCAGCAGCGGCCGTATCGCGATGACGTCCGCGTCCGCCTTAGCGTGCCCCGGACCGTTCAGCTCGTCGAGCATGACGCCTGTCGGCGTGTGGAACGGCTGGTAGCCGGCCAGGGTCAGCTCGTCGGCGAGCTGCTGAACCATCGGCTCGTGGGTGACCGGCGGCCACAGGTACTCCTGTGACCACGAGCCCTCGGTGGGGTCTTCCCCGTGCTTGCCGTGCACCTGGTACAGCCATTCGGCCTTGTCATACCAGGGTTCGAACTCCGCATAGCTGAACGGCCATGCCGGGGACGCGCCATCGATGTGGCCGATGCTGGCGAAGTCCATCGGACGGAGCCGGCTAAGCGCCGCCTCGTACAGCTTGGTGGCGCCGCCCACGAAGTAGTGGGCAGCCGGTGAGAACGGGCGCCCGTGCGCGTCGTACCAGGTTTCCGCGCAGCCATAGCGGCCCGTACCCGGCATCCGCGGCGGCTCCCCGGCGGCGGATTCCGCCGGGAGGAAGCCGCCGCGCTCCAAGATCAAGATCCGCTTCCCCGTCGGGGCCAGCGTGTGCGCCAGAGTCCCGCCCCCTGCACCACTGCCAATGATGATGATGTCGAACTCTTCCGCCACACAGTCACAGTCACACGCACCAGCATCGCCGGCCTCACCCCTTACGGATGAAGTCAGGAAAGACCGCGCGCGCCCCGGCGGTCGTCAGCCACCGACGTCCGGTGACTCGCCGGGCAACGGCAGGCCGAGCGCGAGCATGATCTCGGGTGCGGCAGCCATCACCTTGGGACCGCCGACCTGCGGTGCGATCGCGAACAGGACGCCGAGGATGTCCTTCGGCGAGACGCCGGCGGCCACGGCGTTCTCCACCTGCCACTGGTACGACGCCGGCGGCGCGTCAAGCGCGACCAGCGCGGCTATCTTGACCAGGGAGAAGCTGCGCGCGTCCAGGCCGCTGGTGTGCCGCCACTGCTCACGGTACTCCAGACCCTCGGCCAGCAAATCGATGTCGCCCGCCGATAGCCCCGTGAGCGCGTCCCTGGTCACGTCATCGACCTCTGCCCTGACTGGACTTGTCATCGGTTGGTTCCTTTCCGTCGATGAGGGCGGGCACCATCCGCGTCCCATCCCAAGGCTTGTCGACCCGCCCGCGCCAGCACGTCACCCCCGCGGGGTGGTCCGCAGGCCGTGTGGGCAGGAACGTGGCCGGCACCCCCCAGCCCGGCAGGTACCCGCCAAGGGTGATGTCCGCCGCCTGTCGCGCGCCGACAATGACACCGACCGGGACGAGACTGGAGGCCGCGATGAGCCTGCCCATTAGTGAACGCCGCAAGCTCCGCGAGATAGAGCGGGGCATCGCCAGCAGCGACCCGCGCCTGGCAGGCCTGTACTCGATGTTCGGCAGGCTCAGCAGGTTCGAGGCGATGCCGCGGGTGGAGCGCATCCGTGCCGGAGTGATCCGGCGTGCCGCACGGGTGAAGCGGAAGGTCGCGCTCTGGGCCACCAGCTGACTGCGTGGGCGGGCACGTCAGAGCAGCTTGAGCTGCCTGGCGCGGCGCACGGCCTCCCGGCGGTGGGTAACCGCGAGCTTGCGGTGCACGCTTTTGAGGTGCGTCTTGACGGTGTTGACGGAAATGTACAGCTCTTCCGCTATCTCGGCGGTGCTCAGCAGCTGCGCGACGCGGCGGAGCACCTCCTGTTCTCGTTCGGTCAGCGGCTCCACCATGGCGGGCTCGGCCATGGCGGCCGATAGCGACCGCAGCGCGCCGGCGTCTTCCGGCGGACCGGCCTGCGACAGGGCCCGGTAGCTGCGCGCGAGCTCGGCGTCGGCCCGGAGCACGGGGAACATCCAGGAATGCTCCATCTCGAACGGCAGCCTGACGTCCTCGCCGCGAGCGATCCGCAGCGCCCGCGCGAGCGAGGCGCG
>JASHXJ010000038.1 GCA_030043595.1 Trebonia sp. | reverse complement strand
CGCACCGCGGGCCGGTGTTCTGCGACTTCCCGCTTGAGACGATCTACGACCAGGCCGGGGAGGAACTGCCGCAGGGCGGGCCGGCCCCCGCCGCGGCGCCCGACCCGGCGAGGTCAGCCGGATCGCCGCGCTGCTTGCCGGGGCCCGGCGGCCCGTCCTCGTGCTCGGCTCGGACGTGTGGCTCGGCCGCGCCGAGGACGCCGCGCGGCAGGCCGCCGAGACGCTGCGGCTGCCCGTGATCACCAACGGCCAGGCGCGCGGTGTGCTCCCCGGCGGGCACGACCTGCTCGTCACCCGCGCCAGGCCGATCGCCTTCGCCGAGGCGGACCTGGTCCTGGTGGTGGGGGTGCCGCTGGACTTCCGGCTGCGCTACGGGTCGTTCGGCCCGAAGGAAGACCCTGCCAGGGTCGTGCACGTGGCCGACGCGCCCGGCGCGCTCGCGGCGCACGTCCCGCTGGCCGCCACCGCGGCAGGCGACCTGACGGCCTTCTTCACCGCGCTGGCGAACGAGGCCAGGCCCGGGACCGACCCGCAGTGGCTGCCGCGGCTGCGCTCCGCCGCGGCTGCGGCGGTCACCGCGGACGCGCCGCTGCTGGCTAGCGACGCCGAGCCGGTGCACCCGGTGCGCGTCTACGGCGAACTGCTCAAGACGCTCGACGACGACGCGGTGGTCATCGGCGACGGCGGGGATTTCGTGTCCTTCGCCGGCCGCCACGTCGAGCCGAGCAAGCCTGGCCGATGGCTGGACCCCGGACCGTTCGGATGCCTGGGTACGGGCCTGGGCTACGCGGTCGCCGCACGGCTTGCACATCCCTGCGCCCAGGTCGTGCTGCTGCTCGGCGACGGGGCGGCGGGGCTGTCGCTGATGGACGCGGACACGCTTGCGCGGCACAACCTGCCGGTGGTCATCGTCTGTGGCAACAACGGCGCGTGGGGGCTTGAGAAGGGGCCGATGCAGGCTGTGTACGGGTACGACGTGGCCGCCGACCTGCGGCCTGGCACCCGCTACGACGACGTGGTCCGCGCCCTCGGCGGCGCGGGTGAACTGGTCACCGCGCCCGGGCAGATCGGACCCGCGCTGCGGCGTGCCTTCGCCTCAGGGGTCCCGTATCTGGTCAACGTGGTCACCGACGTGGCGGCCGTCTACCCGCGCTCCACGACCGGGGTCTAGGGGGCTAGCCGCAGCTAGTCGCAGCTAGTCGCAGCTAGTCGATGACGGCGATCAGGTCGTCTTCCTGGACGACGTCGCCCTCGGCGACGTGCAGCTTGGCCACCACGCCGCTGGTCTCGGAGAGGACCGGGATCTCCATCTTCATGGACTCCAGGATCACCAGCGTGTCGCCGTCGGCGACAGGGTCGCCCTCGGCCACGAGCACGCGCCACACGTTCGCGACCATCTCCGCGCGGACTTCCGCCACCACAGGCTCCTTCGTCTCACCGGCCGTGCCGGACGCCGGCGCCACCCGGCGTAACGTCATGGTGGAGCGTACACGACCGGGCACACGCCCGGCATTCGGCGCGGGAGGCCGCTACGGCCCGAGCACCGAGCGCCTGCTCACCAGCCTGCTCAGCGCCTCGATCACCTGCGGGTCGTACTCCGAAGCCGTGTCCAGCCGCAGGCGCTGCACTGCGGCCGCCGCCCGGCTGGGCTCCACCGAGCTGCCCACCAGGTCGTCGAACGCGTTCGCGGCGCGGATGATGCGGCTGCTCAGCGGCGGCTCTTCGCCCCGGTCCCCTGGCCGGCACGGATCGCTCTGCCGCCGGACGATGTCGGCTACCGTGTCCAGCACTCGGGCCTGCTGGATGACCTCGGCGCCGTATTCGGCGATCCGCCGCTGCTCGTCCCTGACGACGAGCACGGTCGCGCCGCCGGGGATGGGCTCGCGCAGGGACAGCTGGCCGATGTCGTGCATGAGCGCGGCGTACTCGAGCTCGAGCAGCGCGGGCTCCGGCATGCCCAGCTCGCGCCCGATGGACACCGACAGCTTGGCGACCCGGCCCGAGTGGCCGATCTCCACGTACCCGCCGATCTCGGTCACCCGCGCCAGCGCGCGGACCGTCTGCAGGTAGGTCGCGCGGATCCCGGTGTACCTGCGCAGCGCCACCTGAGTGACCAGCAACGGCGCGGTGAAGACGGCGACGGCGGCGAGCCCCATGACCTCGGCGGCGAAGGCGATCAGCAGCGCTGACGCGCCGACCGCGGCACCGACCGGCAGCTGCACGCGGAACTCGTCGAGCAGCATCACCCCGAACCTGGCGCGCAGGGCGTCCGTCCGGATGAGCGCGACGATCGTCGCCTTCACCAGCCAGCCCAGGATCACCAGTGAGATCATCACCGGCAGCTCGGACCACCAGCGGCTGCCGATCAGCGAGTCGTTCGCGAGCGGGCGGAACATGGCGGCCACGCAGGCGACCGACACGAGCTGCGCCGCCATCGCGGAGAGCCGGGTCGGCCGGCCGACCGCCACGTGCGGCAGTGCCCCGATGATCATCCCGATGGCGGCCACCGCGATCACCTGCTCGGGGTCCAGCCTGACCGGGCTGTTCCCGACCCGGATGAGCAGCGCGTACGCCAGCGCGCCCGCCGTGGCGATGGGCGCGGCCTCCCGGTCACCCGGCAGGTTCAGCCGCAGCAGCTCGCCGAACGCGATCAGCCCGCCGAACGCGAGCGCGGCGTGCACGTCGCGGACACCCGTCGCCGCGGTTTGCGCGACCGCGGCGATGAGCAGCACGCCCGCGAAGAGGACGAGCAGCGACTGGCCGGAATCCAGGACCTGCCGCGGGAAACCCCGCGGCTCGTGCCGTCGCGTGGCCACCGACATCAGAGGCTCTCAATAGCCCGCAGCGGCCCTGTGGGATCGTCCAGCGCGCTGCCCGCGGCACGGGCCGTACCGGACTGGCCGTTTCCCGACAGCACCTCACCCGGCAGGCCGGCCGCGGACAGCACGTCGCCGACGCCCGCCTGGTCCGCGCCCGCCGGCGCGGCCTCCGGGCCCTTCCAGCCGTCCCGCTCGATCGCCGTGACGAAGGCGTCGACGAAGGCGGGGTCGAACTGGGTACCCGCCCATTTGCGCAGCTCGGCCACTGCCTCGGGTACCGGCCGCGCGCCGCGGTAGGACCGGTTCGACGTCATCGCGTCGAACGCGTCCGCCACCGCGAGCACCCGGGCGAACTCGGGTATCTCATCGCCCGCCAGGCCCATCGGATAGCCGCGGCCGTCGATCCGCTCGTGGTGGTGCATGATCCCCGCGAGCGCCTCGTCGAGGAAGCCGATCTCCCGCACGATGTCCAGCCCGCGCATCGGGTGCAGCTGGATGGCGGCATACTCGTCGTCGGTCAGCGCGCCGTTCTTCTGCAGCACCGACGTCGGCACGCCGAGCTTGCCGACGTCGTGCAGCATTCCCGCGTAGCGGATCGCCTCCACCCGTTCAGCGCGCATCCTGATCTCGCGGGCGATCATCACCGATCCCCTGGACACCCGCTCGCTGTGCCCCCGGGTGTAGAAGTCCTTCGTCTCCACCGCCTGGCACAGCGCGCTTACCGTCGCCTCGTAGGAGCGCTGCTGCTCCGCGAACTGGGCCACTGCCCAGCGGGCCACGAGCAGCGGGATGATCACCAGGACCGGCGTGAACGGGCCGAGCACGCTCCACAGCGCGGCGATCAGCAAGCCGAACGCGGCGTAGCCCATGTCGGTGAGCAGCAGCTTGAAGTCGAGTCCCACCCGGCCCAGCGAGGTGCCCGGTTCCCTGGTGACCCAGAGCACGCCGCGCAGCAGCGAGAAGTTGACGAGCACGTGCACGACCACCGCGCAGGCGAACGGCGCGATGATGCCGGGAAAAGAGCTTGGCGTGGGCGTGCCCACGTGGCCGCCGACCAGCAGGTACGCCCGGCCCGCGAGGTAGGCGCTGAGCGCGAACATCCCCGTGTTGAAGAGCCGCTGCGCGAGCGACGGGCCGCGGCGGATGCCGAACAGCGTGCAGCACCCGACAAGCGCGGCCCCGACGGGGCCGAGCAAGATCACCGAGGCCAGGCTCGCGGTGCTGTTGGGCGACCAGGCGAGGTTGCGCGAGCTGAGCAGCGTGGCGGTGGACTCACACGCGACGAGCAGCACGCCGAGCGCCGCGACCTGGTCCCACCTGATCCCGCTGAACGGGCCCAGGGCAATGGCGACCGCGGCGGCGGCTATCACCGCGCCGATGTAAAGCCAGGCGATTCGCGAGAGCTTGCCCACGCTCCCCCCTCGTAGCCAGCGGCAGTTGACCCGAACCGCAGCGATCGCCGTCGCTACCCCCAGGAGACCCCGAAGGCAACCGCGACGGTCACGCATTGTGTCCTTGACCAGCACGTGATCGTGCCTGGCTTGCCGGGTGCCTGCATTGGGATAGTCCTCCCTCACGCAAATGCTGACGGCAGCTTGCGGCTTGCCGTCCATGACAGGATAACGTGGCCGCGCTAATTCTCGCAGACCCAAAGCTGATCGTAAGCGGACCGCAAACGGCTGATCACGCTATGCAACAAACGGGACCTCAGTATCCCGCCCGTGTAATTTACGCAAGCCACTGGCTAAGAAGTCCCTAATCATCTCCCGAGAGCAGGCCGCGGCGGCGCGCTCTCCTGGGGCAACTACTCGCAGCTACGTGAGCTACTCGCTGACTTCGAGTTCGGCCTGAACCTGCCTGATCCGCACCAGCACTTTGGTGCGCAGTTCGGCGGGCACCGGATCGCAGCCGCAATGCTTTGCGACCAAACGCTTGACCGCCTCTTCGAGACCGAACTCCCGCAGGCACGGTGAGCACTCGTCCAGGTGCTGCCTGATGCCTTCGCAATCGTCGGCGGACATCTCCCCGTCGAGGTACCAGTAGATCCGGGCCAGTACCTCGCTGCACGGTACGTCGTGCGGGTTCCCGCAGCTCATGACCTGCCCTCCTCGGCCCCAGCGGCCTCGGCCTGGGTGCTCCCCACCTGAGCACTGGCAGCCTGCGCCCGAACCAGACCACGCTCGCTGGCGTAGTCCTGGAGCAGCTCCCGCAGCTGGCGGCGGCCGCGGTGGAGCCGTGACATCACGGTACCTATGGGCGTCCCCATGATGTCGGCGATTTCCTTATACGCGAATCCCTCCACGTCAGCGAGGTAGACCGCGATCCGGAACTCCTCGGGCAGGGACTGCAGCGCCGTCTTAATGTCGGAGTCCGGCAGCCTCTCCAGCGCCTCCGCCTCGGCCGACTTCAGCCCGCCCGAGCTGTGCGAGGCCGCGCGCGCGAGCTGCCAGTCCTCCACCTCGTCCGAACCCGACCGCTGCGGCTCCCGCTGCCGCTTGCGGTAGGTGTTGATGAACGTGTTGGTCAGGATCCGGAACAGCCAGGCCTTGAGGTTCGTCCCCTGCTGGAACTGGTGGAAGGACGCGTACGCCTTGGCGAACGTCTCTTGCACTAGGTCCTCGGCGTCCGCCGGGTTCCGCGTCATACGGAGGGCGGCCGAATAAAGCTGATCCAGGTAAGGCAGGACGTCTGCTTCGAAGCGCTCGCCACGCTCCTGTAGCGTCTCTGATACGGGACTCACCCCCTCGCGGTTCTCCTCGTCGCCCTGCGGCGCATCGGCGCGCAGCGTGCGAAGACCGTAAGAGGATACCCGCCCGGCCCGCGAGGGGGAGGGCCGGCGTGGCCGGGTGCCCGGCCGGGACGTTGATCCGCCTGGCTTCTTCGGCGGTGCGGCAACAGCCATGCCGCGTTTAACACCGTCAGGTGCCGGGCAATTCCAGCGCGGCAGGCCCCATCCGCTGCTCATTCGCCCCGGCTGGCTGGGATGGCTGGGGATGGAACCCGCGGGCGGGGGAAGGGTAACAACCGATGGGCGCGCCGCTAGCGGGCGCACCCGGCCAGGAGTAACCCCGTGCAGGCAAGCGCCAGCGCCGTGCAGGACACCGGTCCGGCCGCGGACCGCTACTCACGTTTTCACGCCGCGGTCGCCCGCGCTCAGCTCACCGCGTGGCTGCCGCGCGGACACCGGCTGGTGATCGACATCTCGGGCCCGGCCGCGCGTGCCGCGGAAGTGGCCGTCTGCGCCGGCCACAGCGTGCTGCGGGTGGTCGGGCCCGGGGAGCGGGCACCGGCAGTCGCCGGCCTGGAGGTCACCGGGCGGCTGTCCGCCATCGCCGCCGACGGCGGCGGGCTCGAGTTCCTCGCGGACGGCTGCGCCGACGCGGTGATCGCCGAGGACCGCACGCTGTCCCGGCGGATCGGCGCCGAGGCGCTCGTCACCGAGATCGCGCGCGTGCTCCGGCCCGGCGGCAGCGTGCTGGCCAGCGTGGACTCGCTCACGCTCGGCATGGCCGTGCTCGCCGAGCAGCACCGCTGGCCGCACCTGGTCGACGTGCCGAACGCGGATGTGGTGCTCGTCCCGTGGCCCGACGGCACCATCACCCGCTGCTACGGAGCCGAGCAACTGCGCGAGCTGTTCACGGGAAACGGCCTCGAGGTGAGCTGGCTCCGCCCGCGCACGATGTTCTCGCCGCGGACGGTGAGCTATCTGCTGGCCCGCGATCCTGGAAGTTTCGGCCGGCTGGTCATGGCCGAGCTGACCGCCCGCGGCGACGACTCAGCCGGCGCTCAGCTCGTCGTCTGCGGCAGGAGGATCTAGCGCCGATCTAGCGCCGATCTAGCGCCGGGCGGGCACCGCCGTCACCGCCGGCGGCGGTCCAGCTTTGACTGGCACGGCACGCACCTGGGGGTCGCCGGGCGCGCCTCAAGACGCGGGTCGGGTACCGGGTGCCCGCAGTCCACGCACCGCCCGTAGCTTCCCTGGTCCACCCGGGTGAGCGCCGCGAGCACCTCCGCGCGCTGCGTCAGCGCGGCCTGCACCGCCGCCTGGTTGCGGTCCGCCTCGGTCAGGTTCGCCCCAGCATCGCCCGCCTCCGCGGATCCACCCCGGACCAGCGGATGTTCACCCTGCAGTACCGCGACCGTACGCTCCAGGTCGTCTCGCATTTCCTCTAGGCGCTTGCGGGCAACGCTGATCTCCATGGCATGTCCTCGCCTCCTGTCCGCGGCACCGGCGGGCACGGCGGAAACCCGCCGCCCGGTGCCGCGGGCTCAGAACAGGGGGGGCCGCTCCCCTTCGCCGGAACCAGACCCGCGAGCTGGCGAACCATCATCGACGAGAGGCTCGACGAGGTCCGGCCCGTTGTTCCGTACGGAGTTGACGGCCGTAGATACGGGGTGCGACGTCAGGCCGCCCGCCCCCGAGGACGTGGCGGGCAGCATTGTCGCGAGTAGCAGTGCTTTGTCGTTGTTGGCCGGGTCAAGCCAGTCCGTCCAGCTTTCCGGCGCTATCACCATCGGCGTCCGGTCGTGGATCCTGCCGATGTCGTCCGTCGCGTCGGTGGTGATAATCGCCCCCGACCAGTACCAGGCCTGCTCGTGGTCGGCTGGCACCGTCTCGTCCCGCCACAGCTCGTAAATGCCGGCGAAGGCGAGGATTCCACCGTCCGTTCGGTATATGTAAAAGGGCTTCTTGGCCTTTCCCTCGGCCTGCCACTCGTAGTAGCCGTCGGCCGGGATGATGCAGCGGCGCCGGGCGAACGCACTGCGGAACGCCGGCTTTCCCGCGACCGTCTCGGCACGCGCGTTGATCATCCGGGCTCCGCCGGACGTGTCCTTCGCCCACGATGGCACCAGCCCCCAGCGGAGCAGCCGCAGTTCCCGGGCCGGAGGGGAAGTGAGGGGGCGGGCGGCCCTGCCATCCGGGGGGGCACCGGGGGGTCGCCCCCCGGCAGCCAGCACAGCGTAGACGCGCTTGGTCGGGGCCACGTTATAGTCGGGATCGCGGTCTTCGGCCACGTGGTCACGCTCGACGGCGAACTCCTCGAGGAGCTCCATCCGCTTTCGAGCGGAGACGAACCGACCGCACATGCTCCACGTCACTTCCCTGATGGCAGAGACCAGCCGGCTTCCCTTTATGGCCCGGTAGAAGTCGGATTGGCACTTCATAACCAGAAAACGGCGCCGCCAAACCCCGCCACGCGCCGCGGCGCACTTCCGTGCCGCCGCAAACCCGCCGGCGATACCCTCAGGCTATGGACTCCGGACGCTGGCGCACACCTGCCGCTCATGGACCGGTGCGCGCCCGGCTGCGGCTGCCCGGTTCCAAGTCGGTCACGAACCGTGCCCTGGTGCTCGCCGCCCTTAGCTACTCCGCGTGCGTGATCCGGGGTCCGCTGCAGGCCCGCGACACCCGCCTCGCCGTAGCCGCGCTGCGGGCCCTGGGGTGCTCCATCCGGGAATCCGGAACGGACCTGGCCGTCTCTGGCGGCCTTCCTGTCTCCGGCACGGCGCGGGTCGACGTCGGGAACGCCGGGACGGTCATGCGCTTCCTGCCCGCGGTCGCGGCGCTGACCACGGCCTCGGTTGACTTCGACGGCGATCCCCGGGCACGGGAGCGGCCGGTCGGCGCGCTGCTCGCGGCGCTGCGCACGCTGGGCGCCGACATCGACGACGAAGGGCGCGGCGCGCTGCCGTTCACGGTCCGCGGCCACGGCTCGGTCCGCGGCGGCACGGTCACCCTGGACGCCTCCGGCTCGTCACAGCTGGTATCCGGGCTGCTGCTGGCCGCGCCACGCTTCGTGGGTGGCGCCGAGGTGCGGCATGACGGCCCGCCGGTCCCGTCGCTGCCGCACATCGAGATGACCGTGCGCATGCTCCGGGCGGCGGGCGCGGACGTGGAAGTCGGCGACGGGTCGCGGCCGACCGCCTGGCGGGTGCCGGCCGGGCCGCTGAACCTCGGCGACTTCACCGTAGAGCCCGACCTGTCCAACGCCGGGCCGTTCCTCGCGGCGGCTCTGGTCACCGGCGGGTCGGTTACCGTGCTTGACTGGCCGCGCGACAGCCTGCAGGCGGCCGGCCCGATCCTCGACGTGCTCACCCGGATGGGCGCGCGGTGCTCGGCCGGCCCCGACGGCCTGACGGTCACCGGCACAGGCACGATCTACGGCATCGAGGCGGACCTGCGGGACATCCCTGAGCTGTGCCTGCCGCTCACCGCGCTCGCCGCGCTCGCCGCCGGGCCTTCGGTGCTGACCGGCGTTGGGCACACCCGTGCGCAGGAGACCGACCGGCTGGCCGCGATCGCCAAGGAGATCAACGCGCTCGGCGGTGACATCAGAGAGCGGCCGGACGGGCTCGAAGTACGGCCGCGCCCGCTGCGCGCCGACGGGGAGGCGTTCGAGAGCTATGACGACCACCGGATGGTGATGGCCGCGGCCGTGCTCGGCCTCGCCGTGCCCGGCATCGAGGTGCTGAACGCCGCCACGGTCGGCAAGACGTTCCCGGAGTTCACGTCGCTCTGGGAGAAGATACTCGCCCGGGGGGACGACTCCTGAAGAGCCGTCCGGCGCACCTCGACGAGGATGACGTCCGGGTCCGCGCTACCCGCGGCTCCCGGCCGCGCACCCGGCGCCGCCCCGCGCACGAGAGCGCCACCGAGGCATTCGTCGTCAACGTCGACCGGGGCAGGTACGGCTGCCTGATCGAGGACCCCGGCACGGGCGGCCGGATGGTGACCGCGATGAAGGCCCGTGAGCTCGGCCGCAACTCGGTCGTAGTCGGGGACCGGGTGGCGCTGGCCGGGGACACTTCGGGCGGGGCCGGAACGCTGGCGCGGATCGTGCGCGTCGCCGAGCGCAGCAGCGTCCTGCGGCGGTCCCCGGACGACGCGGACCCGCTCGAGCGCATCGTCGTGGCGAACGCGGACCAGATGGTGATCGTCTGCGCGCTCGCCGACCCGGCCCCCCGGCTCCGGTTCGTCGACCGCTGCCTGGTCGCCGCCTACGACGCCGGCCTCGACCCGCTGCTCGTGCTGACCAAATCGGACCTGGCTTCGCCGCGCCGGGTCCGCGCGTTCTACCGGCCGCTCGGGCTGCCGATGCTCAGCATCCGCCAGCCGCTGCCCGCGCAGACGCTGACCCGGCTGCGCCGCGCGCTTGACGGCCGGGTGAGCGTCCTGATCGGCCAGTCGGGGGTGGGCAAGTCGACGCTGGTCAACGCGCTGGTACCGGACGCCGGACGGGCGGTGGGCACGGTCAACCCGGTGACCGGCCGGGGCAGGCATACCTCGTCGTCGGCGATCGCGCTGCCGCTGCCACCGCTGCCCGCGGCGGCCCGTAGCCGGCGCGGCACTGCCGCGGCGGCCGCCGCTGGCGTGCCCTCAGCCGGCCACGGCTGGCTCATCGACACCCCGGGCGTGCGCAGCTTCGGCCTGGGCCACGTCGCCGTCGAGCGCGTCGTCGAGGCCTTCGACGACCTTGCCGAGGGGACCGCGGACTGCCCCCCGGGCTGCGACCACCTGTCCGAGGGCTGCGCCCTCGACGAATGGGCCCGCGCGCATAACGCGCAGACCCGCCTCGACTCGCTGCGCCGCCTGCTGCGCAGCCGCGACTCCGCGGACTAGCGCCGGCCGGAACTGCGGGCTAGTCGGGGAAGGTCACCGTGCCGCCGGAGCGCCAGTACGTGCCGTCGGGGGTTCTTGACATCAGCTCCTCGTCGACGAGGAAGCGGCGCAGCGCGGCGTGGTCGTCGCACAGGCCCCTGAGCACCTCGTTGACGACGGCCTCTTCGTAGCGGCGGCCTGGCTCGAACGCCTGCGCCACCTCGTTGAGCAGCAGCAGGCGGGCTGACCGCCGCGCTGGCATGACCGTGATCCGGCCGTTCCGGACGAACGGGCGCAACTGGTCCGGAAGGTCGCTGAACACGGCAGTGTGAGCTCCGTCCATCGTGGCCCATTATGTCCCGGTGGCGCCACACCCCGTTCACCGAACCGGCGCTGTGCTGGTCAGCGTGGTGCCTTACCCGGTACCGTTTCGCGGGTGGGAGGCTACGACGATGACCTGCGCTTCGCGCATGTCCTGGCTGACGCCGCCGATGACATAACAACGCGGCGGTTCCGGGCGCTCGACCTGCGGGTCGAGACGAAACCGGACCTGACGCCTGTCTCCGACGCCGACCGCGCCACCGAGGACTCCCTGCGCAACGTGCTGCGCAGGGCGCGCCCGAGGGACGCCGTGCTCGGCGAGGAGTCGGGCCGCACTGGCAGCGGACCCCGGTGCTGGGTCATCGACCCGATCGACGCCACGAAGAACTACGTCCGCGGCGTCCCCGTGTGGGCGACACTCATCGGGCTGCTCGACGGAGACGAGGTGGTTGTCGGCGTGGTATCCGCTCCCGCGCTCGGGCGGCGGTGGTGGGCAGCGGCGGGCGGCGGTGCGTGGACTGGCCGCAGCCTCACCAAGGCCAGCAGGTGCCAGGTGTCCGGGGTCAGCAAGCTCAGCGACGCGTCCTTCTCCTACTCGGGCATCGGCGGCTGGGCGGAGAAGGGCAGGCTTGAGGGGTTCCTGTCGCTGGCCCAGTCTGTCTGGCGGACCCGCGCGTTCGGCGACTTCTGGTCGCACGTGCTGGTCGCCGAGGGCGCGGTGGACGTCTCGGCGGAGCCGGAAGTATCGCTGTGGGACCTGGCCGCGCTCCAGGTGATCGTGCAGGAGGCGGGCGGCCGCTTCACCGACCTGTCCGGAGTGGCGACCCCTGACGGCGGCAGCGTCGTCTGCACCAACGGTCACTTGCACGACGAGGTCCTCGCCCAGCTAGCGGAGGCTCCCCCGCGCTGACGCGAGCCGCGCGGCGTGATCTCATATTCCGAGACGAAATTCGGCACATAGGACCAGAAACGCGGGCTGTTAAGGTCCGGCTGCTTTAGCCCTGGGGGCCACAGGGCCAGTCCTAGTGGCCCTGGGGCCCCCAGGGCCAGAACGCGCAGCGCGCGATGGTGCCGGAAGGGGCTGGCGTTACCGGTGGGAGCCGGCTCGGCTGCGGCGGGGACCTCGAATCAGCGTGTCGGTTATCTGCAAGTCCTATGTCGCTTGCGGTCGCCACGGGCGCCGACATTCCGGGGCAAACACATGTTACGGGAGCGTTTCTTGGGCCGAGAGCGGGTATATCACAAGTTCACAAGCTAAGCGTGCGCGGCATGAGCTGGGAAAACGTCCGGCCGTAGGGGGAGCGGCGTCCGGTGGGCGTCCCGTCGCGACCGGGCCGGCCGCGCCGCGCTCGCGGCCCGGGAACCCGCAACACGCCCTGGGGGTGATGCGCCATGAAGGTGGCAGAAGGAATGTCGCGGCGGGTCCTCACGATCGGCCCGGCCCACACGCTGCGAGAGGCCGCCCGCATGATGGCGGTCAGGCGGGTCGGGGCCGCCGTGGTGGTGAACCCCGAACATTCGGGCGTGGGTATCCTCACCGAGCGCGACGTCCTCAACTCGATCGCGGCCGGGGAGAGCCCCGATGCCGAGCTGGCGGCCCAGCACTGCACACAGGATATCGTTTTCGCGGCAGGCGACTGGACCCTTGAGGACGCCGCGGCGGCGATGGTCCACGGCGGATTCCGCCATCTGGTGGTGGTGGAAGGCCACGACGTCGTGGGGCTGTTGTCCATGCGGGACATCGTCCGTGTCTGGGCCGCGGCTCATGTTCCCGCCCAGGTCCCGTCCGGCGAAACGCTTCTGACCAGCCGATTCGGCGAATGACCTGCGAACTCTCAGTCGGTGTCCAGCCGCTTTTCACTGAGAATTCAGCCTGCGGACGCAGTATGTTAGTAGGTACGGGGGAGCCACTCCCCCGTCACAGGCCGCCAGGCGGTGAGTTCCCGCTCCAGCCGCCCGGCTAGCGCCCGGCCGGTTTCCCCGGCCGTCCGGGCGCCGCGGCGCCTGGCCCGGGCAATTCCCCCGTCCACCGGGCCGGGCGCCGCCCTTACCGTAGGAGCGTGCACAGCAGCCCGGTGCCCGGTTCGGGCGGGCACGACACGACCCAGTACGGCGAACGGGCGGAGACCTACCTCCGGCTGCTCGCTGAGAGCGCGCTGCGCCAGGCAGCGGGCGCCGACACCGACCGGGTGCGCCGCGCCGCCGAGACACTGGCCGACGCGGGCGTGCTCACCGATCAGCTGGCCGCGGAGATCCTGACCGGCCTGCAACTGGCGCTGCGCGTGC
>JASHXJ010000308.1 GCA_030043595.1 Trebonia sp. | reverse complement strand
GTGATCAGCGGGATCTGCACGGCCAGGCCGGGCGGCGTCTGCTCGGTGCCGTCCGGCTCCGCCCGGTGCGCCTTGTACGACGGGATGACGTCGACCCGGAACCGCGGCCGCCAGTCCGCGTCCAGGCAGGCCACGAGCCGTTCCGGACCGGTGTCCCTGACCAGCCGCGCGATCGCGTCAAGCAGCCCGCGTATCGCGTTCACCGGCGTGCCATCCGGCGCCGTCACCGTCTCCGGCATCCCGTAGAACGCCCGGTAGTACAGCGACGCCGTATCCAGCAGCATCAGCGAGCCCACCCCGCAATCCTGCCACGGCTGGCGGCGGCGCGGGTGTCGCGGTTACCCCCGCCGGCGTGCGGGATAACCGGCGTGGCGGTGGCCGAGCATGATCAGGGTGCACAAGCCGGCGGCGAACACCAGCCCGGCCGACAGGACCAGCGCGTCGTGCAGTCCCGCGTAGAACGCGCTGTAAGCGGCGTGGATGACCTCCTGGACGAGCTGCTGCTCACCGGGCCCGCCCCCGCCCGTGCCCCCGGCGTGCGGGGCAGACGGGACCGTGCCGGTCTCGATCGCGTTGATCACGATCGTCTGGAAGTTCGCCGGGATGCCCAGGTGCCTGAGCCGGGCGACGAGGTCGGAGTTCAGCTGGGCGTTGACGAGCATGCCGAGGACCGCGACGCCGATGACGGCGCCGATCTCCCGGCTGGTGTTGGTGGCCGAGGCGGCCATCCCGGAGCGCTCAGGCGGCACGGCCGACAGCGCCGTCGCGGTGAGGGGCGTCACCGTGCTGCCCACCCCGATGCCGGTCACCGCCAGGGCGGCGGCCAGGCTGAGGTAGTCCGGGCTTGGGCTGATGGCCTGGGCGGTCGCCAGCAGTCCGGCGCCGAAGACCAGGCAGCCACCGGAAATGGTCCAGCGCGGTGCGGCCATGCCTGTCCACCGGCCTGCCAGCAGCGACGTCACGACCATCAGCACCGTCATGGGCAGGAACACCACGGCGATCTGGTAGCCGCTGTAGCCGACCACCTCATACAGGTACAGCGCGGTGAAGAAGAAGACCGCGAACGTGGCGAAGTAGGCGCAGAAGGCCGCGATGTTGGCGGCGAGGAAGCGGGGCACCCGCAGATATCTCAGGTCGAGCAGGGGATGCGGCGCGCGGCGCTCCCACCACAGGAACGCCGAGCCGGCCACGGCGCTCAGGAACAGCAGCGCGACGACCTCCGGTGCGGCGAAGCCCGCGGTCTCGGCGGTGATGACCGCGATGATCAGCGCGCTCAGCGCGGCCGCGCCGAACGCGAAGCCGGGTATGTCGACCCGGTGCGCGTCGGGATCGGCGTTCTCCGGCAGCAGCCTCGCGCACGCCGTCAGGGCAGCCAGCCCCAGGACGAGGTTGAACCAGAAGATCGCCCGCCAGTCCCAGATCCCGACCAGCACGCCGCCGATGACTGGCCCTGAAGCCAGGGCGAGCCCGCAGACAGCCGTCCACGCGCCGACGGCCCGTGCCCGGGCGCGCTCGTCAGGGTACAGGTGCCGCAGCATGGACAGCGTGCCAGGCTCGCTGGCCGCGGCCCCCAGGCCCATGACCGCCCGCCCGGCGATCAGCAGCTGCACGTCCGGTGCCAGCGCGCACAGCACCGAGCCGGCGCCGAAGATGCTGACGCCGATGAGCATGACCCGCTTGCGGCCGAACTCGTCACCCACCATCCCGAACGCGAGCATGGCGCTGGCGAAGGTCAGCGCGTAGGCGCTGACCACCCACTGCAGGGAGGCCACCCCGGCATGCAGGTCGCCCTGCACGCTGCCCAGTGCGACGCTCACCACCGTGTTGTCCAGGAACGTCAGGAACAGCACGACCATCAGCGCGGCCAGCGCCACGGGCGCTGCCGTGCGCCGCGCGGGCCCCGGGCTCCCGGCCCTGCCCGGGTGACCAGGGTGCAGGAAGTCTGGGTGCAGGAAGTACGTCAGCACACTGTCAGGCTCGCGCGCCGGTGCCCGTTCGGCCAGGGCACTACCTCCCGGAACGCACCGACCAACGGCCCGATGACGGCATGCCGTGTGTTACTCGAGCATGATCTTTCCGTCGGTCACCGTGATCGTGCGCGCGGGCAGCGGGGCGGGGGCCGGGCCCGCGGCGACCGCGCCGTTGGTGATCTTGAACTCGCTGCCGTGGCACGGGCAGTCGATGGTGCCGTTGGCGACGGTGTTGACGATGCAGCCGAGGTGGGTGCAGACGGCGCTGAACGCCTTGAACGTGCCCTTGACCGGCTGGGTGACGACGACCTTCTGGCCGGTGAAGATCTTGCCGCCGCCCACCGGGATCTCCGTCACCAGCCCGAGCAGGATGCCGGTGGCGGCGGAACCGCCAGCGCCGGTTCCGCCGCCGCCCGCCTGGCCCGCGACCGGTGCCGAGGCCAGCGCGGCGGGGGCTGCCTCGCTTGGCGCTGCGCCACCCTCGCTGGCGTCGTACGGTACCGCGCCGGCGCTGCAGCCGGCGAGCACGCCCCCGACGCCGAGCAGTCCCGCACCCAGGAGCACGCCGCGGCGGGTGGCACGCTGGCCCTGCCGGGATTCTTCAGCCATCACTCGTCCTTCGCTCGCGTAGTGGGATCCGGATATCTCTCTTCTACGGCAACCAGGGCGGACTCGCGCGGGTCACCCGGCAGCCGTAAGCGTCCGTTAAGAGGTCGGCGTCGCTTTGCCGCGGTGGCGGCCATAGGCAGGCGATGCCGGGGGAAAATAAGCTGCAAGGATGCGTGAGCGGTGGGTGAGATGAGTAGGCCGGCGCCTGTAGCGGGACACCAGGACCCGGGATACCGGAACCCGGGACACCCGCACCTGGGACACGCGCATGGCCTGGGCCAGGACGCCGACGGCCGGTGGCTGGCCGCGGCCGGCGTGCTCATCGTCGCGTTCATGGCCGGCGAGGTCGTCGCCGGGGTGGCCGCCCACTCGCTCGCGCTGCTGTCAGACGCCGCGCATATGCTCACCGACGCCGCGTCCATCGCGCTCGCCCTGGTCACGACGAAAATCGCTGCCCGCCCGCCACGCGGCGGGTACACCTACGGGCTGCGCCGCATGGAGATCCTTTCCGCTCAGGCCAACGGCATCACGCTCGTGGTGCTCGGGCTCTGGCTGGGCTACGAGGCGATCCGGAGGCTGATCGCGCCGCAGCCGGTGACCGGCGCCCTGATGCTCGGGGTGGCGCTCGGCGGCGTGTGCGTCAACCTCGTCGCCGCCTGGATGCTGGCGCGCTCCCGCCGCGCGGGCACCCGGCGCAGCCTGAACGTCGAGGGCGCGTCCGCGCACATCATGACCGACATGTACGCGTTCGCCGCCACCGCCGCGGCCGCCGTCGTCGTGCTGGGCACCGGGTTCGACCGCGCGGACCCGATCGCCACGCTGATCGTCGTCGGCCTGATGCTGTACGCGGGCGGCGGGCTGGTCCGCGCGTCGGGACGGATCTTTCTCGAGGCGGCGCCCGCCGGTCTTGACCCGGCCGCGCTCGGCGCGGCCATGGCCGCCCGGCCGCATGTGGCCGAGGTGCACGACCTGCACGTCTGGGAGATCACCTCAGGCATGCCGGCCGCCTCGGCGCACGTGCTCGTCGCGCCGGGCGAGGACTGCCACGCCGTGCGGGCCGACCTGGAGGCGCTGCTCATCAAGCACGGGATCACGCACGCCACGCTGCAGGTTGACCACGCGCCCGCCCCCGATGGCGCGCCTGCCGCCGACGCCGCCGCGGCCACCGCGGCCGATTCCGCTGGCCAGGCGCACTGCGAGGACTCACACGGGCCCAGCTACCGGCCAGCACAGCCGTGACGGCCGCTGAACCGCGGTTAGCCGCCGATCGCGGACATCGGCCGGTCCGGCTGCAGGAACGACGGGTCGTTGATGCCGTGCCCGGGCAGTTTCCCCGCCACGGCCGCCCGCCACCGCGCGGCGATTTCCGCCTCGCCGGCCCCCGACCGCAGCAAAGACCGCAGGTCGCTTTCCTCCCGGGCGAACAGGCAGTTGCGCACCTGCCCGTCCGCGGTCAGCCGCACCCGGTCGCACGAGCCGCAGAACGGCCTGGTGACCGACGCGATCACGCCGACCCGGCCCGGCCCGCCGTCGACCAGGAACGTCTCGGCGGGCGCCGAACCCCGCACCCGTGCCTCGTCCACACTCAGCGTGAACGCCGACGACAGCGCGGCGAAGATCTCGTCCGCCGTCACCATCTCGGCGCGCTTCCACCCGTGCTGGGCGTCCAGCGGCATCTGCTCGATGAACCGCAGCTCGTACTCGTTCGACAGGCAGTACCGCAGCAGCGGCACCGCCTCGTCGTCGTTCAGCCCGCGCATCAGGACGGCGTTGACCTTAACCGGTGCCAGCCCCGCCGCGGCGGCGGCGGCCAGGCCCTCGAGCACGTCGGGCAGCCGGTCCCGCCGCGCCAGCTTGCGGAACACCTCGGGCCGCAGCGTGTCCAGCGACACGTTGATCCGGTCCAGGCCTGCCTTCCGCAGGTCAGCAGCCCGCCGCGCGAGCCCGATGCCGTTGGTGGTGAGCGAGATCTCCGGCCGCGGCCGCACCGCGGCGGTGCGCGCGATGATCGACGCCAGATCGCGCCGCAGCAGCGGCTCGCCGCCGGTGAACCGGACCTCGCGGATGCCGAGCATGGTCACGCCGATCCGGATCAGCCGGACGATCTCGTCCCCGGTCAGCACCTCCGGTGCGGGCAGCCAGTCCAGCCCTTCGGGCGGCATGCAGTAGGCACAGCGCAGGTTGCAGCGGTCTGTCAGCGAGACCCGCAGGTCCGTCGCTACCCGCCCGAAGGAGTCAGCCAGCACCACTCCAGCCTACGCGTCCCCAATGATGTCAATGGCAACTAGCCGACGACCCGCGTGTCCGGCCCTGCGGAAGCTGGCGGAGGCGGACGGGAATCGAACCCGCCGGCGGCGCGGCACGCCGTCCACTGGTTTTGAAGACCAGGGGGACCACCAGGAACCCAGACGCCTCCGCCACGACTCTACTGACGACGCCGGCGAGTGTGAATAATCGAAGTCACAGCGGAAATCGTGAAGCAACGTGGCACCGCACAACAAACCCGGCGGGGAAAAAGCGGCATTGAGGGGGACACCGCGTGAGCGCTCAGGATGATGTTTCCCCGTCGGCGCAGACCAGCCGGGTTTCCCCGCTGGCGCAAACCAGCCGGCCCTGGTGGGCGGACGCGGTGGTCTACGAGGTCTACCCGCGCAGCTTCGCCGACAGCAATGGCGACGGCATCGGGGACCTGGCCGGGCTCCGTGACCGGCTGCCCTACCTCGCCGAACTCGGCGTGGACGCCATCTGGCTGACCCCCTTCTACCCGTCACCGCTGGCCGACGGCGGGTACGACGTCAGCGACTACCGCGACGTCGACCCCCGTCTTGGCACCCTCGCCGGATTCGACGCTCTCCTCGCCACGGCCGGGGTGCACGGCATCAGGGTGCTCGTGGACCTGGTGCCCAACCACTGCTCGGCGGAGCATCCGCTCTTCAGGCAGGCCCTCGCCGCCGGACCGGGCGCCGACGTGCGGGACCTGTTCATCTTCCGCGAGGGCAGGGGTCGCGACGGGGCCGACCCGCCGAACAACTGGCCGTCCAATTTCGGCGGCTCCGCCTGGACGCGGGTCAGCGACGGCCAGTGGTACCTGCACCTGTTCGACTCCAGCCAGCCGGACTGGAACTGGCGCAACCCCCGCGTGGCGGCCATGTTCGAGACGATCATCAGGTTCTGGCTGGACCGCGGGGTCGCCGGGATCTGGGTGGACGTGGCGCATGGCGTGTTCAAGGACGAGGACCTGGCCGACACCCCGACGACGGTCCGCTCGGTCAGGCCGTCCGGCTACTACCACCGCCCCGAGGTGCACGCGCTGTACCGCAGCTGGCGGCGCATCCTCGACAGCTACCCGGCGGACGTCTTCCCCGGC
>JASHXJ010000307.1 GCA_030043595.1 Trebonia sp. | reverse complement strand
GCCGAGCTGGCGCGCAAGGGCGGCGCGACGGCCCTCATCGTCACGCTGGACTGGTCGTTTCCTGGCGGCCGGGACTGGGGCAGCCCCGTCATACCGGAGAAGATGGACCTGCGGGCGATGCTGCGGTACGCGCCGCCGGGCCTGGCCAGGCCCGGCTACCTGGTCGGCTGGCTGCGGCACGGCGGCCTGCCCGACCTCACCGTGCCCAACATGGCCCGCCCTGGCGAGCCGGCCCCCGGCTTCTTCTCCGCTTACCGCGAATGGCAGCGGGCCAGGCCGCCGGCCTGGGCGGACATCGCCTGGCTGCGCGAGCAGTGGGGCGGGCCGTTCCTGGTGAAGGGCGTGCTGCGCGCCGACGACGCACGGCGCGCCGTCGACGCCGGCGCGTCCGCCGTATCGGTGTCCAACCACGGCGGCAACAACCTGGACGGGACGCCGGCCGCGATCCGCGCTCTGCCGTCGGTGGCGAGGGCGGTCGGCGGCCAGGCCGAGGTGCTGGTGGACGGCGGCGTGCGGCGAGGCGGCGACGTGGTGAAGGCGCTGGCGCTGGGCGCGCACGCCGTGCTCATCGGCCGCGCCTGCCTGTGGGGCCTGGCGGCCGGCGGCCCGGCTGGCGTCCGCAACGTCTTCGACGTGCTGCGCCAGGGCATCGACTCGGCGCTGCTCGCGCTCGGCCGGTCCTCAGTACACGACGTGCTTGCCGAGGACGTGATCGTCCCGGGCGACTTCAGCCGCGGGCTGTGCTGAGCTGGCGCGCGGATCCGCCACCGGGGCATCTCATCTTTGGACACTCTACTGCTGGACATTCCCCGCATTCCGGACAGGAAAGTGGCCGCAGGTGCCCAAAGTGGGCGCCAGGGGCTCCTGTGACCAGCGATGCCGTGTCTGGACGTCATGTCCCCGCCATTCGAGGTATGCGCGAGACTTATGGTTCTTCCGTGGCCGACGCGATCTTCGGGGAACCCCGGCTGGCGGAAATCTACGATCCGCTGGATCCCGACCGCCAGGATCTGGATGCCTACGTCGCCATGGCGGACGAGTTCAGGGCTAGCAGCGTCCTGGACGTCGGCTGCGGTACCGGGACCCTCGCCTGCCTGCTCGCCGCGCGCGGTCTGCAGGTCACCGCCGCCGACCCGGCCGGCGCTTCCCTTGACGTCGCCCGCCGTAAGCCGGGAGCCGGCCGCGTCCGCTGGCTGCACGCGGAGGCAGCGGCCGTGCCTGCGCTCGGGGCGGACCTGGTGACCATGACCGGGAACGTCGCCCAGGTGTTCACCACCGGCCGGGAGTGGGCGGCATCGCTGGCGGCGATACGGGAGGCCCTGCGGCCCGGGGGACGCCTGGTGTTCGAGACACGCGATCCAGCCAGGAAGGCATGGCTGGAGTGGAATCGGGATCAGACCTATCGCCGTGTCGTCATCCCGGGGGCCGGCCCGGTCGAGACGTGGACAGACCTGACGGGCGTGGCGGGAAGCCTGGTCTCCTTCCGGATGACCTTCGTGTTCGTCAGCGACGGCGGGGTGCTGACATCCGACTCCACGCTGCGGTTCCGCAGCCGCGACGAACTGGCGCAGTCACTGGGCGCGGCCGGCCTGGCCGTTGACGAGGTCCGGGACGCCCCCGACCGGCCTGGGCGCGAGTTCGTCTTCATCGCACGGCGGCCGGGCGGCACGGCTTAGGACGGACCCAGGGTGCTGATCCCGGCGTCAAGGAACCTGAGCGCGATCGTGATGGCCTGGTCGCGGTCCGGCCCCGGCACGAGGTCGGTGACCTCGAGCAGGACAGCGGCGGCGGCGACGGCCGCGATGCGCGGGCCGAAGGAGCCAGGCGCGGCGCCCGTGTCGGCGGCGATGGCCGCCGCGCCTCCGTTGATCGCGTCGGCCATCCGCGCTGTCCGCAGCGCGTCCAGTTCCGGGTTCGCGGCGAACATGCGCAGCGCTAGCCGCTTCATGTCCGGGTCGGAATGCAGGTCGCTGTCCCGCAGCCAGCGCTGAAGCACGTCGATCACGGTTTCCCCCGGTTGCCGCCGGGCGAACGTCTCGGTCAGCGTCTCCATGCCCGCGCTGAACCGGGACAGGGCTATGTCCTGCTTGGACGGGAAGTACATCGCCACGGTCCGCGGCGCGACCTCGGCCTCGGCGGCGATGTCCGCGACGGTAGTCTCGTCGAAGCCGCGCTCGGCGAACAGCGTGAACGCGGCCCGGATGATCGCTTCCCTGCGCCGTGCCTTGCTACGCTCGCGCAGTCCTGTCTCTGCAGTCATGAGGCCATCATACGCAGTCTTGCAGTTAACTGCAAATTTGCTGATGACTGCAATTGGTCGCGGGCGCAGCAGTGTGCCGGCCGCGGTCGCGGGCACGTCCGCTGGGTATGTTCGATTCTGGCAAGGGGGTCAACATGGAGGAGAGCCGGGCCCGGGCGCTGCTGCGTGCCGAGCGCGACGAGGTGGCAGGCCTGCTGCGGGAGGCCGAGGAAGAAACGCGTGCCGACCTCACCGCGCCGGACAGCGCACGCGACTACGGAGACGAGGCGCTGCCGCTGACCGAGGAGGCCGAGGACGAGGCGATCACCGCCGACCTGCGGGAGCGGCTCGCCGCGATCGACCGCGCGCTCGCCCGCCTCGAGGCCGGCACCTATGGCCGTTCGGTGCTCAGCGGTCAGCCGATCCCTGACGAACGGCTGGAGGCCGATCCGGCCGCGGAACTGACCGTCGAGGAAGCCCGCGCCCAGCGGTAAGCGGCTACCGGCCGTCCGGCGGTCCAGGCGGCGATCTGCGCACGGGACCGGAAGCCCAGCTTGGCCATGATGTTGGCGACGTGCCTGGCCACGGTCGCGGGGCTGATGACCAGTTCCTCGGCGATGGCCTTGTTGCTGCGGCCGTCGGCCACCAGCGCGGCGATCTCCCGTTCCCGTGCTGTCAGCGAGCTCGGCGGCTGCGTCGCGACGGTGTCCGCCGCAGCCTCCGGCCCCGTGTCCTCGGGCGCCCTGTCCTCGGGCGCCCTGTCCTCCGGCGTCGCGTCCTCAGGAACCATGCCCTCGGGCGCGGTAACCGGCGACGCGGTGGCCGCCGGCGCTGCGGTCTGCGGCTCGAGCGCCAGGCTGGTGGCGGCCTCCGCGGACAGGGCCAGGCCGCGCG
>JASHXJ010000306.1 GCA_030043595.1 Trebonia sp. | reverse complement strand
CTGGCAGTGGTTCCAGGAGGAAGTGTTCCGGGACTGACCGGCCGCCGGGACCGACCGGCCACAGGAACCGACCGGCCGCCGGGACCGACCGGCCGCAGGGAGTGGCCGCCGGGACTGGCCGGCCCGCGGACTAGTCAAGGACCGCGAGGCGCAGCCGGTCCAGCCGCGCCGGGTCCGCGATCACGTCGATGCCGGAGATCGTGTCGCCGGTGTACGCGAACGCGAGCGCGACGGCCAGCCGGCCGCCCGGCGCGAAAACGATCCCTGGTGCCCCGTTGACAAGAGCGACGACAGACTGATGCGAGCGCGCGGAGGCGGCCCGCGCCCCGCGCGCGACCGCGGCCGCGCCGCGCAGCCGGGTACGGTTCGCCTCGAACCGTCCGGCCAGCCAGTCATCGTCCATCGTCACATCGTCCCTGTCGAGATCCGTCATAGTGATGACGGACCACACGGGCCAGCCGTGACAACCCCGCACCAAGGAGCCGAACAATGACACAGATCCTGGTCACCGGCGGCACCGGACGGGTCGGCCGCCCTGTCGTCGCACGGCTGCGCGACGGCGGCCGCGACTTCCGCGTCCTCAGCCATACCCGCCAGGGCACCATCGACGGCGTCGAGTACGTCAAGGCCGACCTGGTCACCGGCGAGGGCGCCAGCGAGGCCGTCAGCGGCGCCGGGGGCGCTCGGGTCATCATCCACTGCGCCGCCGTCCCGAACTTCCGCAAGGACCAGGCGGTGACCGCGAACCTCATCAGCGTCGCACGGGAGCTGGACCCGAAGCCGCACCTGGTCAAGGTCTCGGTCGTCGGCGCCGAGCGGGTCCCGGTCGCGAGCAAGGTCGACAGGGCGATGTTCGGCTACTTCGAGTCCATGCGCATCACCGAACGCGCCATCCAGGCCTCCGGCCTGCCGTGGACGATCCTGCGCGCCACCCAGTTCTTCGAGCTGCTCGTCATCATCGGGCGCGCGCTGGGCAAGCTGCCCGTCGTCCCGGTCTGGTCCGGCATCCGGTTCCAGCCCGTTGACACGGGCGAGGTCGCCGACCGCCTCATCGAGCTCGCGCTCGGCCCGCCGGCGGGCATCGTGCCCGACTTCGGCGGCCCGGTCGCGTATCCGATGGCTGAGCTGCTGCGCGGCTACATGCGCGCGGCCGGCAAGCGCCGCCCGCTGGTGCCGGTCCGGCTGCCGGGCAAGGCCGCTCGCGCGGTCCGCGCGGGGGCCAACCTGCCCGCCGCGGACGCGACACTCGGCCGCCGCTCCTGGGAGGAGTTCCTCGCCGAGCACAAACCCTGAACCCCTTATCCCGAACGATCCCCGCATTCTCCCCCGGCTCCGAACACTCGCCGAACCGGCCGGGCATAGCGGCATATTCTCTGCCATATGCGACGTGTCCTGCTCGCCTGCGCTGTCCTGGTACTGACCGGCTGCACCGTCAGGCTGGGCGTCACAAGTCCGGTGAGCAAGCCGCACGATCCGGCGAAAGCCGCCCCGGCCCCGGCCGTGGCCGCGACATCCGGAGCGCTCAGCGTGCTGGTGGAGCCGAAGAACGGGATCGGCAAGATCTACCAGCTCATCAACGGCGCCCGGTCCTCCATCGAGCTGACCATGTACGAGCTCAACGACCCGACCGCGGAGGGCGATCTGGCCGCGGCGGCCAAGCGCGGCGTGGACGTGCGCGTGCTCCTTGACCAGAACCTGGAGAAGTCGCGCAACACCGCCGCCTATGACTACCTGGCCGCGCACCGCGTGCACGTGACCTGGGCGCCGGCCGGCACTACCTACCACCAGAAGACCCTCACCGTCGACGGCAAGACGTCCGTGATCATGACGCTCAACATGGTCGCGTCGGACTACGCGGGCACCCGCGACTTCGCCGTGATCGACACCGACAAGGCCGACATCGACGCGATCGTCACCACGTTCGACGCGGATTTCGCGCACAAGGCCATCACGCCGCCCGATGGCGCCGACCTGGTCTGGTCCCCGACCAACTCGCAGTCCTCGATCCTGGCCGTCATCAACGGCGCGACCAAGACGCTGTCCGTGGAGAACGAGGAGATGGAAGACTCGGCCGTGATCAAGGCACTGGAGAAGGCGGCCGAACGCGGCGTGGACGTCGAGGTCGTGATGACAGCGGAAAGCTCCTGGGACAGCGCGTTCAAGAAGCTCGTCCGGGCGGGCGTGCACGTCCGGACCTACGCCAACAGCAGCACGGTGCTCTACATCCACGCGAAGGCGGTCGTCGCCGACGCGGGCCGTCGCGACCAGGACGTGTTCGTCGGCTCGGAGAACTTCTCCACCGCCAGCCTCGACTACAACCGCGAGCTCGGCATCCGCACGAGCAACGCGGCGGTCATCTCGGTGATCAGCGCCACGATCGCCGCCGACTACGCGGGCGGCACGCCGTACGCCGCGTGACGTGCGGCGGCCAGCGCGCCGCCTGAGTCCTCGCCCGCATGGGGGTCGATGCCATGGACCCGGGCATGTCATCGGGCGGACAATCGGGACATGGCGACCTTAGCCGACAGGTCACCGATAGCGCGGTCGCGGAGACGGGCGCCCGCGGAGCTGCCGTGCGCGTGATCATCGGCGAGGATGAGGCCCTCGTCAGGGAGGGGCTCACGCGCGTGCTCGCCGACGGCGGATGCACTGTCATCGGCACCGCCGGCGATCCGGTGTCTCTGGTCAGGGACGCGTGCGACCTGGAACCCGACCTGGTGATCGCCGACATCCGGATGCCGCCCGCGCGCACTGACGAGGGCCTGCGCGCTGCCCTCGAGATCCGCGCCCGCAAGCCAGGGGTCGCGATCGTCGTGCTCACCCAGCACCTGCAGCGCGCCGTGGCCGCCGAACTGCTCGGCACGCACTCCGCCGGGACCGGTTACCTGCTCAGGCAGCGGATCTGCGACAGCGCCGGGTTCCACCGCGACCTGCGCCATGTGCACGCCGGCGGCACTGTCCTCGACCCTGAGGTGGTGAACCTCATGGTCGCCGAGAAGACCCGCTCCGGGCGCGACGCGCTGTCCCGGCTGAGCACCAGGCAGCTGGAGGTGCTCGCGCTGATAGCCAAGGGCGCGAGCAACGCGGCGATCGCCCGTGAGCTGACGATCACCGAGCACACGGTCGTGCGGCACTGCTCGAACATCTACGACCAGCTCGGCTTGCAGCCAAGCGACAACGAGCACCGCCGGGTGCTCGCCGTGCTCCGCTACCTCGCCACGCAGCCGTTACACGCTGACCTTGCGCGGTCCCGGCAGGGCCTTCGGCCCTGCCGGGACGGGACGGCGCGCCCTGCCGGAAGACCCGCGGCACGGCGAGCATAGTGATCGTGGCCAGAGGTCAGCTCCGCGTGTACCTGGGCGCCGCGCCCGGGGTCGGGAAGACGTACGCCATGCTCGCCGAGGGGCAGCGGCGCCGGGCGCGCGGCACGGACGTGGTCGCCGCGCTCGTCGAGGCGCACGGCAGGCGGCTGACCGCGCAGCTGGCCGAAGGCCTTGAGGCGATCCCGCGGCGGACCGTGCCCTACCGGAACGGGACCTTCACCGAGATGGACCTCGACGCGGTGCTTGCCCGCCATCCTCAGGTCGCTCTTGTCGACGAGCTCGCGCACACGAACGTCCCTGGCAGCGGGAACGCCAAGCGCTGGCAGGACATCGATGAGCTGCTCGACGCCGGCATCGACGTGATCAGCACGCTGAACATCCAGCACCTGGAGTCGCTGTCCGACGTGGCGCGGCAGATCACCGGGATCGCGCACACCGAGACGGTCCCCGACGAAGTGGTGCGCCGCGCCAGCCAGGTCGAGCTGGTCGACATGACACCCGAGGCGCTGCGCCGCCGGCTGGTGCACGGCAACGTCTACCCGCCGGACCGGATCGAGGCCGCGCTCACCCATTACTTCCGGCCGGGCAACCTCACCGCGCTGCGCGAGCTGGCCCTGCTGTGGGTGGCCGACCGGGTGGAAGAGGGACTGCAGCGGTACCGCGCCGCGCACGGGATCGCCCGCCCGTGGGAGACCAACGAGCGGATCGTCGTGGGAGTGGCGGGCGCGGCCGGCGACGAGGCGGTCATCCGGCGGGCCGCCAGGATCGCCGCCCGCTCCCCGGGCAGCGAGCTGCTGGCTCTGCACGTGCGGACCGACGACGGCGTACGGGACGCGGATGACCGGACGCTGGAAACTCAGCGGGCGCTGGTCGCGGCGGCCGGCGGCAGCTTCCACGAGGTCCCGGGCACCGACGTGGCCGCGGCGCTGCTGGCTTTCGCGCGCGCCGAGGACGCGACCCAGATGGTGGTGGGCGTGAGCCGCCGCAACCGGATGCGCACCCTGCTCGGGGGCAGGAGCGCCCCGTCCCGGCTGGCGGCCGCCGCCGGGCACATCGACGTGCACCTCGTCGGGCACGCCGCGGACTCGGCGGCCGCCTCCGGCTGGCCGCGCCACGGGCGGGGC
>JASHXJ010000305.1 GCA_030043595.1 Trebonia sp. | reverse complement strand
GGGCACCGGTGATCACACCCGTGGTGCCATCCAGGGCGAGCCCCGCGGGCAGTCCGGTCGCGGTCCAGGTATAGTCGCCGTCGCCGCCGGCCGCGGCCAGGGCCGCCGTATAGGCGGCCCCGGCGGCCCCGTCAGGCAGCGCCGCCGTGGTGATCGCGAGCACCGGGTAGGCCACGGTCAGGGCGAGCGTCGCCGTCGCCGTCTGCGGTGTCGGGGTCTCAGCGTCCGTGACGGTCACCAGGACCTCGGAGGTACCGCCGCCAGCCGGGATGCCGGTAATGGTGCCCGTGTGCGCATTGATGCCGAGACCGTCCGGCAGTCCGGTGGCGGACCAGGTGTAAGCGCCGTGGCCGCCGACCGCGGCCAGGGTGACCGTATAGGCGGTCCCGGCGGCGCCGCCAGGCAGCGCTGCCGTCGTGATCGCCAATGGCGGGTAAACCAGGTTGCTGACGGCGAGGCGGAACGTATGCGTCGCCTGCTGCGCTACCGGGTGCTCCGCGTCCGTGGCGGTCACCGTGACCTCGGAGGTGCCCGCGCCTGCGGGGATGCCGCTGATCACGCCCGTGCCCGCGTTGATGCCGAGGCCGCTGGGCAGTCCGGTCGCGGTCCAGGTGTAGCGGCCGTCGCCGCCGGCCGCGGCCAGGGCGGCCGAATAGGCCGTGCCCTCGGTCCCGCCGGGCAGCGCGGACGTGGTGATCGCCAGCGCGGGATACTTGCTGCCGCTGGTCGGGGTTACGCACGTCAGCGAGTACGCGGCCGTGTTGGAGACGGCCTGGACCGGGCTGGTGACCACGAGCTCGGCCGCGCTCGTGACGGTGTCGCCTGGCGGCACTACGATGAACGGCTGCACTGCCTGGGTACCGGGTGCCCGGAACGTCAGGGTCGCCGGCGCCGACGCCGTTCCGTCGGACAGTTCCCAGTAGTAACTGACCCGCCCGGCCTTCGCCGCGGTGATCGTGCCGGTGAAGGTGAAGTAAGGCGGCGCGGCCCCGCACCTGACCGTGCCGTTTGCCGGTGTCACCGCCGCCACCGCCGTGACCTGGCCTGGCCGGCTGCCCGGCTTCCTGCACACCAGTCGGTAGGTCGCCTTGTTCGAATGTGCCGCCGTGGGTTTCACGATCTGGAGTTCCGCCCAGCCGGTGCCGGCGACCTTGGCCCGCACGACCCCGCCTGGTACCAGCTCGGTCCCCGCCTTGGCGAACCGAAGCGCCCGTACCGCGCTGTTCTTGCCGGATGAGTACACCCACCGATAGGACACCACCCCGGCCGCCGACGCGGTGATGTCGGAGCTGTACGTGAACGTCGTAGGCGTGTGGCAGGACGATACCGCCGTCGGCGGTACCGTGTTGGCGGTCGCCTGGAAGATCGCGTTCACCGTGACGACCGGCGGCGTCGCAGCGTCCGCCAGGCTGCTTGCCGTGCGCAGACTGTGGTTACCGCCGTTCGAGACGGCGATCGCCGTCGTGGCGATCCCGACTATGACCGCGACGCTCGCCGCGACGCTCACGACGGCGGTCTTCCTGTGGCGGGCGATCCAGGTGACCGCTGACGCCTTGCTCGTTTCCTCGTCGGCGCTCGTGCCGGCCGGGTGCAGCAGCGCCGCGGCGCGCTCCGCCAGCTGGCTGCGACCGCGTGCCTCCCACTGCGGCCCGTAGGCGGCGACCGCGGTCTTCTGGAGCTCGGCGACGAATGCCATGGCATGGGCCGGCCTGGCCGTCGGAAACGTCGCCATGCCATGCGCGACCAGGCCGCGAAGCGGAGTCTCGACCTGGCTGACGGGCACGCCGGCGAACAGGTGCTGTCTGCGCAGCTGGCTGAGCGAACCGGAGAACGGCGCCTTGCCGGTCAGGCACTCGAAGAACACCGCCGTGGCGGCGTAGATGTCGGCGGCCGGGCTTGGCTCGGCGCCTTCCCACCGTTCCGGTGCCAGGTACAGCGGGGTGCCTGCCGCCAGGACGCGCCTGCCCGCCCTGACCGCCACGCCGAAGCCGGAGACCTTGCTGTTCCCCTCGCCGTCGACGAGCACGTTCTCCGGCTTGTAGTCGCGGTGCGCGACGCCGAGTGCGTGAGCGGAGCCGAGGCCGAGCAGCGATCCCTTCAGCACTGCGAGCGCTGCTTCCGGGGAGATCGCCCCGTGCCGCGCGATCATCGCGCGCAGCGAGACCCCGTCGACCAGCTCCATCACGATGGCCGCGCCCACGCCGGGCTCTTCGACGTAGCCGGACAGCCGGACGACCTGCGGGACGTCAATGGACTTCAGGACCGCGGCCTCGTAGCGGTAGCGCACACGGAAGGCACGGTTCGCGAACAGCGGGGGCGCGAGGTACTTGATCGCCACCCGCTCGCCGGAATCGCGGTGCACGGCCGCGACCACGCGGCCAGACGCCCCGTGCCCGAGTTCCCGCTCGTGCACGTAGCCAGGCACGACCCATGCGTCCATCGCGCAGCCCCTACCGATGCTCCCGACGGTGATCAGCGTACCGAGACCCGGCATCGAAATGCTACAAAAAGTGACGAATATCCGGCGTCCGGTGACGCGGCTTGACGTGCCGGTTCAAGCCAGCGCGCCTCGGTGCCCGGCCTGAAGGGGGCGGCGGGCTGAGCCGCCCACCAGAAGCGAACGGCTATGCTGGCAGATCTGCGTACGAAAGTGATGGCATGCGCTTCCAGGGGGTGGCGGCAGGCATGACGGGTAGAGCAGGCAGTACGGCGGCCGGGCGGCAGCGCGCCCCGCGCGCGGGCGGCGAGGCGGCCAAGCCGCCGCAGCAGCTCCGCCGAACGCCGCAGAAGCCAGGCCAGGTGCTAGTCCCCAACGGCAAGACCGGCTCGTGGGATGGTTACCGGGCAACAGGGGTCGGCGCCTGGGAGTGGTACATGGCCTCGGGCCTGCTCTGCCTCGACCAGCCTTCGATGGGTCTGCTGGGCGTCGACACGGACACCTACGACGGGCGCATCGAGACCTGGATCAGCCGCGTTCATCCCGACGACATCGCCTGGGTCACCGCCGAGGTGGACAAGGCGATCACCACGAACGGGCCGTACCAGGCGGAGTACAGGATCTGCTGGCCGGACGGCAGCACTCGCTGGGTGCAGGTCCGCGGCCAGGTTGAGGCAGGCGCGGACGGGAACGCGGTCCGGATGCTGGGCACGGCATGGGACACGACGCAGGCACACGCGACCAGTGATGGCCTGCGCAGCGCCTTGCGGTATATGAGCGACGGTTTCCTTTCTGTCGGCAGGGACTGGCGGGTCATCTTCGCCAACGTTGAGGCTGAGCGTCTGCTGACCGCACAGCATGACCTGACCGGGCGGCTGCTGTGGGACCTGCTCGTGCTCCGCCGGGTACCGGGCCTGGAGGCCCGCTGCCGCCAGGCAGCTGCCGGGACGACGCCGACGAGCTTCGATGTGCAGTGGCCGGACACCAGGCGCTGGTACCGTTTCCGGCTCGTCCCCGTACCTGACGGCCTGGCCTGGTACTTCACCGACATCACCGAGTCGCGCATGCGCGAAGCCGAGCAGGATGCGGCCGAGCGCACGGCGGGCAGGCGCGCGGCGCGGATCCAGGATCTGGCATCCTCGCTGGCCGAGGCCGTCACCTCGCTGGATATCGTGGCCGCGGTCGCCGATCGGGTACTGCCGCCGTTCGGGGCCTCCGGGCTGATCGTTCAGGTAGTCGAGGATGGCCGGATGCGCACGGTTGGAGCGGTCGGCTACTCCCAGGCTTTCCTCGACCTGATCAACGGCCCGGTGCCCGATTTCACCCCGGTCGCCGATGTTCTGAGCAGCCGCCGGCCCTCGTTCATCGCATCAGCGGACGAGTACATGCGGCGCTACCCGGCCACGGCGGACGTGCTGACCGTGTGCGGCAAGCAGGCGTGGGCGTACCTGCCGCTGGTCGTCTCGGGGCGGGTGGTGGGCTTGTGCGTGGTCTCCTTCGACCGGCCGCGCCTTCTCACGGGCGCCGAGCGCGCGCTGATGACCACGCTCAGCGGCCTGATCGCCCAGGCTCTTGAGCGGGCCCGGCTCTTCGACGCCGAGCACGCCCGGTCTCAGGCGCTGCAACGTGCCCTGCTGCCGCGGCAGCTGCCTGAGCTGCCCGCAGTCACCGCGGCGGCCAAGTACCTCCCAGCCGGACCGGGTATGGACGTGGGAGGCGACTGGTATGACGTCATCCCCCTGTCGGCCGACCGGGTCGCCCTGGTCATCGGTGACGTCATGGGGCACGGGCTGCCAGAAGCGGTCATCATGGGGCGCGTGCGCACCGCGCTGCAAACCTTGTCCGACCTCGAGCTGCCGCCGGACGAGATCCTGGCACACCTGAACGATCTGGTTTGCGGCCTCGGTGACGACTCATTCGTCACGTGCCTTTACGCGATCTACGATCCGACGACCAGCAGCTGCAGCGTTGCCAGAGCGGGCCACCCGCCGCCCGCTGTCGTCTGCCCCGACGGTACTGTGCACTTCGCGCAGACCGACGGCGATCCGCCGCTGGGCGTGGCCGGGCCTCCGTTCGAGGTGTCGGAGCTGCGGATTCCGGACGGCGCCCTGCTTGTGCTGTACACCGACGGCCTGATCGACTCGACCAGCTGCGACCCGGCTGTAGGCATGGGCCGCATGGCTGGGCTGCTCCGCAAGCTTCAGGCCGAGGGCCTGGACCGGATGTGCGACAGCCTCACGCAGGCTCTGTTGCCAGATGACCAGCAACGGGCCGACGACGCCGCGCTGCTCGTGGCCCGGGTCCGGGCCACGGCACCAGACGCCGTCGCCACCTGGTCGCTGCCCGAGGACCCGCGGGCGGCCGGCGCTGCTCGCCGGCACGTGCGCGACCAGCTCGCCGCATGGCAGCTGGAGGAACTGACGATGACCACCGAGCTGGTCGTCAGTGAGCTGGTGGCGAACGTGGTCCGGCATGCGCGCGGTCCGTACCGGCTCCGGCTGCTGCGCAGCCGGAGCCTAGTCTGCGAGGTCTTCGACGGCAGCCTGACCACGCCGCGCCCCCGCCGGGCGTCCTGGACTGACGAGGGCGGCCGCGGCCTGCAGCTGATCGCCGCGCTCTGTGACCGCTGGGGGACGCGGAGTGTGACGACCGGGAAGGTCATCTGGACCGAGCAGGCCCTGCCCGCGTCTGCATCGGCCGTGCCGGGGGCCTCGGGCATCGCGTAGGACCGGTCAGCGGATCTCGCGAACCCCGAGCCTTTCCAGGCGGCGGTTGGTGAACCGCCCTTGCGGGTCGAGCCGTTCGAACAGGGCTCGTGCGTCGCGAAGACGCGGGTACAGCGGCTCGAGCTGATCGGCGCTGAGGTGCGAGACCTTTCCCCAGTGCGGGCGGGCATCAAACGGCGCCAGTGCCGCCTCGACTTCCCGCACCGCGCCATCGACGGGGCCGGGGCGGTTGCGCCACGTGAAGTGGATGGCCAGCGTCTGGCGATCGCAGGATCCGCTCAGCCACAGGCCGTCCGCGGCGGTCGTGCGGATCTCGGTGACGAGCAGCAGCGGGGTCACCAGGGGAGCCAGCCGCCGGACGGCGTCCAGGCAGGCCGGCCCGTGACGCCGGGCGACGAAGTACTCAGACTGGATCTCGTCTCCGTTGCTTGGCCTAACATCGGCGCGAAAGTGCGGGAGCCGCTGCGACCAGGGTCCGGCGGCACCGTGCACCGTGAGGTTGTCAACGGGGGAATCGGCAAGCCGCGCCGGGCCCAGATCTCGGCGTGCCCCGAAGAGTTCCGCGGGCACTGCGTCGTCCGGTGCCGCGACCCGGCGCTTGACCCACGCCTGGACCGGTTCCCCGCTCCAGTCGGTGAACAGGCTCACGCTGTAGCCGGCGGACATAATGCCGTCCAGGTCGGCGAGCACACGATCCCAGGACAGGCCGGCGTACACATCCTGCCTGACCAGGTAAGCCGGCTCGACATCCACGCTGACGCGCACGACGATGCCGAACGCCCCGAGCCCGACGGCCATCCCGTCGAAATCCGGGTCCGGGCGCCCGGCGTGCCGGAGTTCGCCGTCGGCATCCACGTAATCCAGGCCAGCGACCGCAGCCGACAGGACGCGGTTGCCGTTCCCGGACCCGTGGGTTCCGGTGGCGATCGCGCCGCCGACGCAGATGTGCGGCAGCGAGGCCAGGTTGCCCAGAGCCCAGCCCCGCTCCTGCAGCCAGGCCGCGATGGCCCCGTATGTCATCCCGGCTCCGGCCGTCACCGTCCGCGAGGACTCATCCAGAACAGGATCGGGCGCGATGCCCGTCACGGTGACGAGGGTGGCCCCGTTGTCGGCGAGGTCGTTGAATGAATGCCGGGTCCCGAGCGCGCGGACGCGGCCGCCCGCGGCGACGGCACGACGTACGTCCTGGATTGTCCGCGCGGCGATGAGCCGGCGCGCGGTGAACTGGTAGGTGCCCGACCAGGTCCCGAACCCGGACGTCACCAGACCCGGATCTGTCACAGTGTCCTCAGCCCGATGCCTTGCCCTGCTCTCCCCTAGCGCCGAGTATCACGGCAGGGCCTGCTGCGGCACAATGCCGCAGTCGCGCCACGAAGGAGCTGCCTGGTGAGCACAACGCACGGAATTCAGCAGGAGGGCGCG
>JASHXJ010000304.1 GCA_030043595.1 Trebonia sp. | reverse complement strand
CTGAAGCCGGCCGAAGGCCAGCACCGCGACCTGATCCCGGTCGCGATCCGGCTGCTCTGGGACGTCGACGGTGTTGTCGACGTCGTCAACAACCTCGGCGAGCAGGCGACCGCGCCGCAGAGCGCCTGAGGGAGTCGCTGCGGCTATCCCGTGTACTCCTTGCCGGTTACCGGGTGGCGGTAGTGGAACGGCAGGGTCGCGGTGTCAGGGAACAGCCGGGGAGCGTCCTGCAGCAGCTCGTCGGGGCCGTACGGGTCTTCCGGGTAGGTGACGGACGAGTTGGGCACGTAGTCCGGCGGGATGTAGGCCCAGCCGTGCTCGAACGTCCCGTGCCAGAAGGCCCGGTAGAAGAGCTTCTTGATCTTCCACACGCCGTCGGCGCAGACGTAGACGTTCTCGTACAGGCCGCCCTCCCACCACTGGCGTACCGGTGCCTGCTCGGTCGCGACCGACTGGTGCGTGCCGGCCTGCATCAGCGTCCGGTACCGCGCGTACGCGGTGCGCCGGTCCGGGTCGACGTGCACGATGTCCTGCAGCATCGGGTGGTCGAGCAGCCGGCCGTGCGCGGGCCCGTTGTGACCGCCGGTGAACCGGCTGCGGAACCGCCCGGTGTACAGCCGGGCGATGCCCGCCCGCCCCTTGTAGACGCCGCCGATGAAGATGACCTCCCCGTCCTCGTCGAACAGGTCGACCACCTCGTCGTAGAGGCACTTGTCCAGGTAATAGCCGTAGGCGTGCTGCAGGTTGCGGATGGCGAGCGCGTCCTCGACCAGGCCGAGCCTGTGCTCGAGCTCGGCCACCCTGTCTTCTGCCGATGTCATTGAGACCTCCTCGTCATCCGGCACGGGTTGCTAGCTGCTGCGGTGTCACCCAGTTGCCATGCAGGCCGCCTGGCATCCTGATCGGGATCTTGAGCGTGGCGACGGGCGGCGCGTCGATCTGCTGGGCGTCCAGGATCAGCAGGTCGGTGGTCCCGGTGGCGTGCCGGTCGACCAGCTGCAGCACGTACCCGTGGCCGTTGGGCGTGTCGGCCTCCGGCGGCACGAAGATCGCCTCCTGGACCGTCGAGTCCCGCCCCGCGAACCGGGTCCGCATCGCGCCCGTCACGGGGTCGATGGAGGCCAGCCAGCGGAATCCGGGCAGCCCGTCGTCCGGCCGCTGCCCCGGTATGTCCGTGAGGTTGATGACGCCGAACCGGTACCCTTTCGTCGCCCACCGGTCGTCCGTGCGCGGGAACTCGCCCGAGCAGTCGGTGAGCCGCTGCTCGGCGAACGCCGTCGCCTCGTCGCCCAGGTCGGGCGGGCCCTGCGTGTCGATCGTCCAGCGGGACAGTTGCGCGCTCGCCTGCTCGGGGTCGAACGGCGCGCCGGTGATGTCGGGGAACCACGGGAACGCGGACTTCGCGCCCACGGGCGTGTCGATGTGCACGTACCGGCCGTCGTCGAACGCGTTCATGATGTGCGACGCGAACCGGTTGGTGCCCCGGTACCACCGCACGCCGGTCCCGCGCCGCGGCACCACGCCCAGGTAGACGTCCTCGGACCCGTCCCACACGTACAGCGGCCCGCCCGCCTTCAGCCGCTCCAGGCTGGCGGTGAGCGGGATGATCGGGAACACCACGAAGTTCTCGGTGACCGCCCAGTCGTGCACCATGGACGAGTACGGGGCCTCGAACCACGCCTCGTGCACGATCCGCCCGGTCGCGTCTGCCTCGTAGTAGGCGATGTCCCTGGTGGCCTCGCCCTTGGCCATGTAGCCGAAGAACACCAGCGACCCGTCGCGCGGGTCGATCTTGGGGTGCGCGGTCGCGGTCTGCGAGGACAGGTCGCCGTCCCACGTGAACTCCCCGACCGTGTCGAGCGTGTCCGGGTCGATCTGGACCGGCGCGCTGTCCTCCTTGGAGGCCAGCAGCCGCCCGCCGTGCCAGTACACGTTCGTGTTGGCCAGGCCGCGGGACAGGCCTGCCACGGACGGGTCGTCGGTGTAGGGGTTGCGGTAGGCGCCGAACAGGGACCGCCGTGCCTCGCGCTCGGCGGCGAACCGCGGCGTCCGCACGTACCGGGACCTGAAGTCGCAGTACCCGTTCTCGAACCGGAACATCGCGACCATGCCGTCGGCGTTGAAGTAGAAGTCGCGCGCCACGAACGGCGGCCATGCCGGGTCGGCGCCGACCCGGTAGAACGTGCCGCGCAGCGACGCGGGGACCTCGCCCTGTGTCACCTCAAGGCCGCGGATCTCGCCTTCCAGCCGCATCGGCGCGAAGCGCCCGGCGAAACCGGGCTCGTCAGGGAACCGCACTGACATCTGGCTCACCTCCAGGGACGGGCTGAGCGTAACTCTGGCGGGCCGGCGGGAGAAGGGGCACGAACGCCGATTCCGCGGCGCTCGGGTTGTGCCGCAGGGACAAACCCCGGATATCCGCTGCGATCCCGCCCGTCTCCCGTCGGCCAGCCTGCTCAGGCAAGCGGGAGGACCACCTCCACCCGCGCGGTCGTTCCCGCGGCCGCCAGCGGCACGAGCGTCCCGTCGACCCGCTGCCCGTCCACCGTGAGGTAGCCCGCACTGCCGTCGCGGCGCACGGTGATCTCGTAGGTCACGCCGCGGAACCGCCGCGTCGCGGTATACCCCGGCCACGCCGCGGGAAGGACGGGCTCGACGCGCAGCCCGGATAGTTCCGGCCGGATGCCGAGGATCCACTGGGTGATCGCGACGAAGTTCCACGCGGCCGTCCCGGTCAGCCACGAGTTCTTCGCCTCGCCGTGGGCGGGCGCGTCCCGCCCGGCGATCATCTGCGCGTAGACGTACGGCTCGCAGCGGTGCAGGTCGCTGATCGGCTCGCGGGCCGACGGGTTGATCCGCTTGTAGTAGTCGAAGGCGGCGTCACCGTCCCCCGCCATAGTCGCGGCGATCATCAGCCACGGGTTCGTGTGGCAGAACACGCTCGCGTTCTCCTTGTAGCCGGGCGGGTAGGACGAGATCTCGCCGAGCTCGACGTGGTAGCTGGTGAACGCCGGCTGCAGCAGCATGATCCCGTGCGGCGTGGCCAGCCGCTCCCGCACGCTGGCCAGGGTCCGCGCGGCGAGGTTGGCATCGGAGTCGCCACCCTCCGTTCTGGCTGCTATTCCTATGCCGCCCATCAGGCACATGCCCTGCGGCTCGATGAAGATCTGCCCCTCGGGGTTGCGCGCGGACCCGACCGGGTTCCCGAAGTGGTCGTAGGCACGCAGGAACCACTCGCCGTCCCAGCCGTGCTCGGCGACCGCTGCGGCCATCTTCTCGGCATCGGCGCGGTAGCTGTCCGCCTCTTCGCTGCGGCCGCGCAGCGCGGCGATGGCGGCGAACTCCCGCGCGGCCAGCGTGAACAGCCCCGCGATGAACACCGACTCGGCGACACCGCCCTCGATGTTCTGCGTGGTCTGGAAGGACTCGCCCGGTGTTTGCGAGAAGCAGTTCAGGTTCAGGCAGTCGTTCCAGTCCGCGCGACCGATGAGCGGCAGGCCGTGCGGGCCGATCCGGTCGAGCGTGTAGCGCACGGACCGCTCCAGGTGGCCGTACAGCGAGGCCGACCCCTCGTCGCTGAACCGCACGACCTCGTTCAGGATCGACACGTCGCCGGTCTCCTTCAGGTAGGCGGCGACGCCGAGCACGAGCCAGAGCGGGTCGTCGTTGAAGCCGGAACCGATGGCGTCATTCCCGGTCTTGGTAAGCGGCTGGTACTGGTGGTAGGCGCCGCCATTGGCGAACTGCGTCGCGGCCAGGTCGATGATCCGCTCCCTGGCGCGCCCGGGGGCCAGCTGGACCGAGCCGAGCAGGTCCTGGCAGGAGTCACGGAACCCCATGCCCCGCGAGATGCCGGTCTCGAACGAGGAGACGGAACGGCTCATGTTGAACGTCACCAGGCACTGGTAGGCGTTCCAGATGTTGACCATGCGGTTGGTGTCGGCGTCGGGCGTGCCGACGCGCAGGACGTCGAGCAGCTCGTCCCAGCTCGCCGTGAGGCTCGCGAATCCCGCCGCGACGGTCTCCGGCCGCAGCCAGCGCTCGATGACCGGCCGCACCAGGGCCTTGTTGATGATCCCCGGCGCCTCGAACTTGGCGTCCCGCGGGTTCTCCCAGTAGCCGAGGAGGAAGATCATCTCCTTGGTCGCGCCCGGTTCGAGGGTGAGCCTGACGTGGTGCGCGCCGTGCGGCGACCAGCCGTGGGCGATCGAGTCGCTCGTCCGGCCAAGCTCGACGGCCAGCGGCTCATCGAAGCCCCGGTAAGGGCCGAGGAAGGCCTCGCGCTGGGTGTCGAATCCGGCCAGCGGTTCCGAGCACGCGAAGTAGGCGAAGTGGTCGCGGCGCTCCCGGTATTCGGTCTTGTGGTAGATGACGCCGCCGTCGACCTCGACCTCGCCGGTGGAGTAGTTGCGCTGGAAGTTCGTCGCGTCGTCCTGGGCGTCCCACAGGGCGAACTCAACCGAGGAGAAGACGGAGATCGCGGCAGGCGTCGCGCGCTCGTTGGTCAGCGTCAGCCGCCAGACCTCGAGCGTCTCCCCCCGCGGCACGAAGTAGAGCGTCTGCGCGCGGATCCCGCCTCTGGCGGAGCTGATCGCCGTGTAGGAAAGTCCGTGCCGGCACTCGTAGCTGTCCAGCCGGGCGCGGACCGGCTGCCAGGAGGGCGACCAGTACTCGCCGCTGGCGTCGTCGCGCAGGTAGACGTAGCGGCCGCCGGTGTCGCCGGGCACGTTGTTGTAGCGGTACCGGGAAAGGCGCCGCAGCCGGGCGTCGCGATGCCACGAATAGCCGCCGGCCGTGTTCGAGACGATGCCGAAGTACTCGTCCGTGCCGAGATAGTTGATCCATGGCACGGGCGTGTCCGGACGGGTGATCACATACTCACGGTGATCGTCGTCGAAATGGCCGTAGCGCATGCCGCCACTTTACCGGTTAAGTACCGGTAAAACCATGGGCAGAACGGCGATAACCGACTGCCCACGGTAACCGCCTACCAGATCTGGTGCGCCACCTCCGCGACCAGCTCGAGCTTGCGCTCCTGCACGTCCTCGTTGGTCAGGTTAGCGCCGATCAGCACCGAGGAGAACCCGCACTGCGTGGACAGGCCGAGCCGCTCCAGGCCGACGTAGCGCGCCGCCTCGTGCACCCGGGCGGTCAGCGCCTCGGCGGACTCCAGCGTCGTGGTCTTGCTGGACACCAGGCCGAGGATGACGGCCTTGTCGTCCGGCAGCTTCGCCAGCGGCTCGAACGAGCCGGACCGCGCGTCCTCGTACTCGAGCTCGAAAACGTCGAAGTTGGTCAGCCTGTTGAACAGGGCCTCGGCGGTCAGGTCGTAGCCGCCCTCGCCGATCCACTGGCTGAGGTAGTTCCCCTTGCACAGGTGCAGACCGAACGTCACGCCGGGGACATCGCCGACGCTGTTCATGATCTCCGCGCCCTCGGTGAGGGTCCGCTCGGTCGGCATGCCCAGGTTCTCGCGCAGCTCCCGGTTCACCGGGTCGACCAGCGTGCCGTAGTCGGGCGAGTCGATCTGGATATAGGTGCAGCCGAGGTCGGCGAGCGCCGCCGCCTCGGCGCGCACGATCGCGGCCGCGTCGGCGAACAGCTCGAAGGCGTCCTTATACGCCGCGGTAGACAGTTCGGGCGACCACATGGAATAGAGGACGAGCGGGCTCGGCAGCGTAACTTTCACGGGCTTGGTGGCCCGGGCCCGCGCGTACGCGTACTCCTCGATGGTCAGCTTCCGCCTCTGGCTGATCTTGCCGGTGACAGTGAACGGCGAGTGCCAGTCGAAGCCGGGGTTGGTGTCATTGTGGAAGTGAACGGGCGCGCCCTCCCGCGGGACCACTCCCTCGAGCTCGCCGATGAGCTGGACGAGGAAGGAAAACCGCCGAAGCTCCCCGTCCGTGATGACGTCGAGCCCTACGCCTTCCTGCATCGCGATCGCCTGGTCAACCGCGCGGTCCTCGATCCGCTTGAACTCCACCGGGGTGAGCTCGCCCGCCGCCAGTGCGTCGCGGGCCCGCGTGAGGTATCTCGGCCGCAAAAGCGAGCCAATGACATCGGAGTGGTAGATCTGTGGCATCGCCAGCCTCCTGAGACAACGTCGTCTAATGCCGACTACCCGCCTGCAGTCGTGCGGGCAACGCGGGAAGTGGCTCTGCTCACATTCTTCCGCACCCTTTGTCCAGCCCGCCAGCCCGTGCCGCGTTATTCGGGCCCGATGTCGACAACCACGAAGGATGCGGGGGGCAGGGTGATTGCTTCCGGTTTGACCGTTATATCGGGATCGGACGCGGCGAGCAGGGCGGGTGCACGGCCGGTGCTGGCCGAGGTCAGCGGAATGCTCGCCGTCGAGGTGCCCAGGTTGGCCGCTATGCGGAGCGGGCCGCGGGTGACCAGCAGCCAGCGGGCGTCCTCGTCGCAGTCCACCCGCCGGTGATCCAGGCGCGGATCGGTCAGTTCCGGGCGGGCGCGGCGCAGCGCGAGCAGCGACCGGTACCAGTCGAGGACGGAGCGGTACGGCTCCTGGTCCGGCTGCGCCCAGTCGAGCTTGGAGCGCAGGAACGTCTCCTTGTCCTGCGGATCGGGGATGTCGGCCAGCCCCCAGCCGTGGGTGGCGAACTCGGACTTGCGGCCGGCGCTGACCGCCTGTGCCAGCGCCGGATCGGTGTGGTCGGTGAAGAACTGCCACGGCGTGTCGGCGCCCCATTCCTCGCCCATGAACAGCAGGGGGGTGAACGGCGCGGTGAGCACGAGGCCTGCCGCGACCCGCAGCAGCCCGTCGTGCAGCGGATGGCCGGCCAGCGTGGCCGCGATGCGGTCGCCGATGGCGCGGTTGCCGACCTGGTCGTGGTCCTGCAGGAAGCCGGCGAACCGGTAGGCGGGGATCGTCAGCACGTCAACGGGCCGGCCGTGGCTCCGCCCGCGGAACGACGACCATGTGCCGTCGTGGAAGTATGCCCTGGTCAGCGTCTTGGCGACGGCCGCTGCCGCGCCGAAGTCGGCGTAGTATGCCTGCCGCTCGCCGGTCACCCAGGAGTGCACCGCGTGGTGGAAGTCGTCGTTCCACTGGGCTGTCAGCCCGTAGCCGCCGGCCTCCCGCGAGGTGATCAGCCGGGGGTCGTTGCGGTCGGTTTCCGCCACCAGGACGAGGGACCGGCCGGCCGAGACGGCGAGCGCGTCCACCGCGACGGCCAGTTCCTCGAGGATGTGCACGGCTCGGCGGTCCTCCAGCGCGTGCACGGCGTCCAGGCGCAGCCCGTCGATGTGGTAGTCGCGCAGCCACATCAGCGCGTTGCCGACCACGAAGGCGCGCACTTCGTCTGAGCCGGGCTGGTCCAGGTTGACCGCAGGACCCCACGGCGTCATGTGCGCGGACGTGAAGTACGGCCCGAACGCGGCGAGCCGGTTACCTGGCCCTACGTGGTTGTAGACGACGTCCAGGAAGACGGCAAGGCCGCGCCGGTGGCAGGCGTCCACGAACCGCTTGAGCGCGTCCGGGCCCCCGTAAGGGTCGTGCACCGCCCACAGGCCGATCCCGTCGTACCCCCAGCCGTGCTGGCCGGGGAACGCGGCGACGGGCATCAGCTCGACGACGGTGACGCCCAGGCCGGCGAGGTAGTCCAGGCGCCCGATCGCCGCGTCCAGGGTTCCGTCAGGGGTAAACGTGCCCGTGTGCAGCTCGTAGATGACCGCTCCCTGCAGCGGCGTGCCGCGCCAGCCGGAGTCGGCCCAGGTGAACGCGGTGTGGTCGTAGGTCCGGCTCGGGCCGCCGGGACCACAGGGCTGCCACGGCGATCTCGGGTCGGCCAGCGGTCCGTCGCCGTCCAGCCAGAACGCGTAGTCAGTCCCGGGCGATGCTGCCGCCTCGGCGTGCCACCAGCCTGGCCGCTCCCCCCGCCGCATCGGGCGGCGGCGCCCGCCGATCTCCACCTCGGCGCGGCTGGCGTCCGGCGCCCACACGCTGAACTCAGTCATCGCTGCTCCGGGACGAGCAGCGCCACCGGCAGCCGCCGCGTCAGCTCGGCGAGCGGCACCGTGTCCGTGCGGTAGCCGCTGCCGGTGAGCACGTCGACCCAGCTGCCCGGCGGTCCGGTTGAGCCGGCCGGCGCCACGGGAAGCGTGAGCGCCGTGCCGACCCAGCCACCGCGCCGGCGCAGGCCGCCGGGCGGC
>JASHXJ010000303.1 GCA_030043595.1 Trebonia sp. | reverse complement strand
CGGTGCCGCCGTTGACCGTCGCGCAGGTCAGCGTGCCGGACACGACCCCTGACGGCGCCGTGTAGGCCGCGGTGAACTGCGGGCTGTTGGACCCGTAGACCTGCGACCCGGTCACCGTCACCGGGATCACCACATCCTGGACCACGATGGTGCCCTGCGCCTGCGGCGCCGCCGCGTAGTCGGTGCCGCCCGCCTGGCTGGCGTCGATCACGCAGCTCCCGGCCGCGGTGTAGGACACCGTGTCACCGGAAACCGAGCACACGCCGGTGCCCGACGACGAGTCGACAGAGAACGTCACCGGGTTCCCTGAGGCGCCGCCGGTCGCGGACAGCGTCGCGGTCTGCCCCACGGTCCCCGTCGCCGGGGGCGTGAAACTGACCGCCTGGGCATCCTGGCTGACCGTGAACGCCCCGCCCGTGTAGGACAGCGCGTACCCGGCCGGCACCGACAGGCCCACGCAGCCCGAGCCGTCGATCGTGTAGCTGCCCGCGTCCAGGCCGGCGCCGATCGCCGTACCGCCGTTCACCGTCGCGCAGGTCACGCTGCCGGAGACGACCCCGGACGGCGCGCTGTCGCTGACGCTGAACTGCGGGCTGTCCGACCCGTAGACCTGGGACCCGGTCACCGTCACCACGACCGGCACGTTCTGCACCGCGATGGTGCCCTGCACCTGCGGTGCCGCCGAGTACTCGGCGTCGCCGGCCTGACTGGCGTCGATCACGCAGCTCCCGGCCGCGGTGTAGGACACGGTGTCACCCGACACCGAGCACACCCCGGTACCCGAGGACGAGTCGACAGAGAACGTCACCGGGTTGCCTGAGCCGCCCCCGGTCGCGGTCAGCGTCGCGGTCTGCCCCACGGTCCCCGAGGACGGGGCGGTGAAGCTGATCGCCTGAGCGAGCTGGCTCACCGTGACCGTGAACGGTCCCGCGGTCGCGCTGCCCGCCGCACTGGAGGCGGTCACCGAGTAGGCGAACGAGGTCGTGCCGGACGGCGGTGTCCCGGTCAGCTGCCCGCTGGAGGCGTCCACCGACAGCCACGACGGCGCCCCGCTGTTCAGCGAGAACGTCGGCGCCGGGTCGCCGCTGGCGGCGAACTGGTAGGAGTACCCGGTGCCCGCGGTCAGCGTCAGCGGCGGGCTGTCGGCCGTGAACGCCGGCGTCTGCCCGGTCACGTCGATCGTCGCGGTCCCGGTGGCGTAGTCACCGGAGGCGTCGGTCACCGTGTAGCCGAAGCTGTCGCTGCCGTTGAACGCCGACGGCGGCGTGTAGGTGAACGACCCGTCGCCGCTGACCGACACCGTGCCGCCCTTAGCGGTCTTCCCGCTGGACGGCCCGGTCGCGGTCAGCGAGTCCCCGGAGGGCGCCGACGCCAGCCCCAGCAGCCCGTCGGTGTCGCTGACGCTGAGCTGCTGGCCCGCCGCGTCGGTGAAGGACAGCGCCGGGCCGGTGCTCACCGGGTCGGTGTAGGAGATGACCGCCTTGCCGTTCGTGTCGTCGCCGTTGCCCTCGTCGTTCACCGTGGCGCTACTCACACCGGCACCGCCGGTGTAGGACGAGCCGCCACCGCCGCCACCGCCACCGGACAGGGCGTACCCGTCCGGGCCGTCAACCTCGGCCTGGTCGCCGCCGGCGCCGCCACCGAAGTAACCGCCGCCGCCACCGCCACCGCTGTCACCGGTGCCGCCGGTCGAGCCCGACCCGGAATCGCCGGCGAAGCCAGGCTCCCCGGTGTCCTCTGGGCACGGGTTGGTCCCGGTGAACCCGCCGGCCGCGCCGCCGCCGCCGGCGGCCGTGGCGGTCCCCGGCGCCCCGCCGGCGCCGCCGCCGATCGTGAAGCCGGTTTGCGTCACGCGGGCGCCGTTCTGCCCGGCGGAGTCGGCGTTGCCGCCGTTGCCGCCGGCGACCTCCCCGCCGCCGCAGCTGCCGCTGCTGGCGCCCCCGTTGCCGCCACCGCCGCCGCCACCCGCGACCAGCAGCCGGGTGCCGGACAGCGTGATGTCCGTGGCACCGCCGCCGCCGCCGGCGCTGTACGACGCTCCCCCGCCGTTGATCGCGTTACCCAGGCTTTCGCCATCGCTGCCGGCGGCGCCGACGTCGACCCCGAGGTCGCTGCCGGGCGTGACCGCCAGCGTCGCGCTCACCAGCGCGCCGTCACCGCCCATACCTCCGTATTCGCCGCCGGCGCCGCCGTACAGCTTGACCGACAGCGACGTCACCCCGGCGGGCACGGTGAACGACTGGCCGGTGCCCGGCGTGGCGAACGTCACCGTGCAGGTCCCGTTCGCGCACGACGGGGCGGCGGCCGCCGCCAGCGCATGTTCGGCGCCGCCGGCCAGCGCCAGGCCCCCGGCCGCGAGCAGCGTTGTGGCTGCCCACGCCACGGGTCGTAGCCCGGGCAGTCGGTTGCCCCCGGGCCTGATCGTTTTCATGACTCCCGTCACTCCTTCACGTCGCGGTTCTTCCTCGTGATCGGTCACGATCCGCGCGTTCATCGTCAGACGGGGACGGGTACCGGCACCCCACGGCGAGTCCGTAGTCTCGCGGGCGGCCGGGACGACGGGAGGACCACGGAGAGTCCGTGGGACGGCCTGCTGGCCCGTGGCGGGCCGGGTCAGCCGACGGTGGCGGCGCGACCGCGCAGCTCCCGGCGGGACCGGACGCCGAGCTTGGGGAAGGCGTTGCGCAGGTGGTACTCGACCGTGTTGACGCTCACGTAGAGCTCCGCCGCTACCTCGGCGTTGGTCATCCCCCTGGACACCAGGGCTACCACGTCGGCCTCGCGGTCGGTCAGCGTCATGGCGGGGTTGCCCGCGGGCGCGGCTGACCGGATGCCCGCGGCGGCCAGTTCGGCGTCGAGCCGCGCCAGATAGGGAGTGGCGCCCGCGCTGGCCAGCATGTCCCTGGCCCGCATCAGCCGCGCGACCCCGGCCCGCCGGTCCCCGCGGGCGAGCAGGAACGTGCCGTAATCCTGATGCAGCAGGGCCTGTTCGAGGAACGGGTCGTCCGGGCCGAGCAGGTCCGCCGCCCGCGCGAACGCGGCGGCGGCCTCGTCCGGCTGGCCGCTCCTGGCGTGCAGCCGGGCCCGCAGCCCCGCGATGCGGCCGTTCATGTCCTGTTCCGCGGCGAACCCGCCGAGCGCCTCGATGTGCCGCCTGGCGTCGTCCAGCGCTCCGGTGCCGAGCTGCGCCATGACCAGCAGCGGCCACCAGACCTGCGCGCCGATCCTGGCGGTTCCGTCTTCCGGGTGCTCCGCCACCGGGGCGAGCGCCTCGATCATCCCTTCCGGGTCGCCGCGGGCGGAGGCGATCAGGGCCCGGGCGAAGACGATGAAGCCTTGTGCCTCCAGCATCGGCGTGTCGGCGGCGGCTCGCTCGGCCGCGGCCAGGTGCTCGGCCGCGCTGGCCCAGTCGCCGCGGGAGCCCAGCACGCAGGCGAGCGAGGCGTGGGCCTGGCCTGCGTGCCACTCGCCGAGTTCGTCGGAGATCAGGGAGAGCGCGACCCGGCCGTGCACCAGCGCCTCGTCCCAGTCGCCGGTGCGGAAGAGCGACTGGCACAGGTGCACGTGGGCGCGGTGCGGGAACAGCGACGCGCCGTGCCTGGCGAGGCGCACCGCCGCCCGCAGGTCGGCCATGGCCGCGTGCGGATGCCCGGAGTACATCCGCAGCGCGCCGCGGGCGATCAGCAAGTCCACGTCGGCGGCGGGCACGTCGGCGGCGGGCTGCGGCAGGCGCCGGGTGATGCGCGCAAGCCCGGCGGGCCCGCCGCGCAGCGTGGCCTCGGCGAAGGCCAGCGCGAAGGATGCCCATACCTCGCTGACCGGCGACAGCTGCGGCGACGCGAGTGCGCGGCTCGCGGCGTCGGCTCCTTCCGCGGCCCGCTGCTGGCCCACCAGTATGACCGCGAGCCGGGCCAGCGCGTCGACGG
>JASHXJ010000302.1 GCA_030043595.1 Trebonia sp. | reverse complement strand
GTCCGGCACCGGCCCGCCGGGCAGCGGCCCGTCTGTCGGCGCGGCTGGCTCGAACCCGGTCAGCAAGGCGTCGGGGTCGCCGTCGGCCGCCGCGGCCCGGCCGATCGCCCGCGCGCACTCGGAGACGGCTGTCTCACCGACCAGGACCCCGTCCGCGTCGACCGTACAGGCGAACAACGCCGACTGCCCCTGGCCGGCCTCGCCTGCGGGGTCGCCCGGATTCTCGGCGCCGTACACCCGCGCCAGCGCGCCACGGACGGCGGCCAGCTCGAAGAGCCCGCCGAATACGTGATGCCGCCAAACCGTGCCGTCCGCCGGCGGCCGTGCGGCGAGCCGGGAGCCGGCCTCCCACGGCAGCGGATCCCCGGTACGGACGTCGGTTATGTTCTCGCGGAGGTCGGGACGCGGCAGCGGCGCCGGATTGAACACCTCGACCGCCTGCCAGAAGCGTATGGTCCGCACCGCGTCAGCAAACACACCCGCACCCCCCGACTATCGCGACCCATCGATGTCGTGATGTCTAGACTACGATGAGTTATTGAGTGATGCGCGAGAGTTACCAGATCTTCCCAGAGCGTGTCGCGAGTCGTCGCTGTGCATACCGGGACAATCCACACTACTTTTGGCCTGTCACTTCAATCCCAGCTATTTCACCTTGTATGGGCCCAGCTACTTTCAACGCCGCGCCGCTTGACATCCGCCACCGGCGCGGGCCACGGCGGATCCGGGATCGTCCGCCGCAGCACTGGCGCGACGTCGGAAGCGAACAGCTCCAGGCTGTCCGTGAACTGGCCCTGGGTCAGGTTCCCCCGGTGCCCGCCGATCGAGATCAGCGTGTTCCCGAACGCCTCGTGATACCGCCCCACCTTGTCGATCACTTCCTCCGGGCTGCCGACCAGCGCGGAGCCGCGCGCCAGGAAGTCGTCGTACCCCTCGTAGAGGGTGAACGTCCCGGGCAGCTGGCCAGATGACGCCACCATCGCCGCGAACTTCACGTAGACCGGCTCGTACGCGGCCTTCGCGTCCTGCGAGCGACGCGTCACGTAGGTCTGCCCGTGCCCTGCCCCCACCAGCGCATCTGCGGGATCCCGCCCGGCCGCGGCCCACTGGGCGCGGTAATGCCGGATCAGCTCCGCGTACCGGGTCACCGGATTCATCCCGTTGGCCGAGAACACCGGGTCGCCGAACTCGACGGCAAGCTCCACGGACCGTTCTGAGGTGGCCGAGCCGTGCCATACCCGGATGGGAGACTGCAGCGGCTTGGGGGAGACAACCGCGTCGTGCAGCGGCGCGGTGCGGATCGACGGCACCCCCGGCTTCGGCGACCAGGTGACCTTGTGCTCTGACCAGAGCTGCCGCAGCAGCCGGTAGTTCTCCGCGATCGTGTCCCAGGCTTCGAGCCTTCCGATCCCGAACAATTCCGCCTGCTCCGGCCCGTTCCCCTTGCCGATGATCAGCTCGACGCGCCCGCCGGACAGATGGTCGAGCGTCGCGTAGTCCTCCGCGACCCGCACCGGGTCCAGCACCGACAGCAGCGTCACCCCGGTGAACAGCCGGATCCGCGAGGTCACGGCCGCGATGTGGCTGAGCACCACGGGCGGCGAACTGGACAGGAACGGCGGGTGATGCCGCTCTCCGACGGCGAACCCGTCGAGCCCGAGTTCCTCGAAGCGGATCGCGTTGTCCACGACCTCGCTCAGCCGCTCGGTCGGGTCCGCGGGCCGCCCCGAAGCGTCCGGTACGCCCGCGATCAGGTCAAGCCCGATGAACTTCACCCTGGCCTCCCGGTAATGTCTACCGGTTGACCAGGTTATATCGAGACTCGTTGACGGGCTAGGCCAGCCCAAGGAGCGCCGGGTTCGTCGCCAGCGCTCGGAAGTGCTTGTCCGGCTCGTCGGCCAGCCTGCGTTCGGCCAGGTCGAGCAGCCCGGTCGTACTCGACAGCGTGGCGGCCACCCGCCCGTCTGGCCGCCGGAAGTCCTGCACGATCTGGAACGTCTTGCCGCCCTCGAAGACGAACGCGCAGCTCACGTCTACCTCGTCACCGCCGCGCAGCTCCCGCCGGAACCGCACGGACACGTCAAGGACGACCGGCCCGAACCCCGTCGCGATCAGCGCGTCCTGCGTGATCCCAGCCGCCGCCAGGAACTCCCACCGCGCGTGCTCGGCGTAATGCAGGTACTCGGCCCAGTTCAGGTGCCCCTGCGTGTCGAGCTCGTAACCGCGGACCTTGATTCGAACACTGAACGCATCTCTCATCGCCCCCGACCATACCCGTTACCCCGCCGCCCCGCTTACCCGGCGTCCCTTACTCCCCGCCAGTCACCGCCCGCCGTATCCGCTCCACAATGAGCGCAGCCTCCTCATCAGTAATCGGAATGAGGTCGTTCATAGTGTCGCCGCGCTCAGCCGAATACAGCAGACTCGTGTGCTCGGCTCTTGATCTGGGGCAACACCAGCACCTGACAGCACTGTCTTCGCCTGGGCCCCGCCCGGACCCTTTCCCGCGCGTCTCCCCAGCCCCTCCCGCTTACCTTTGTATGCATTCCGACCACTTTTCCGTCCAATTTATC
>JASHXJ010000301.1 GCA_030043595.1 Trebonia sp. | reverse complement strand
GATCGTCCCGGCAAGCAGCACCGGGGAGTACCTGAGCTGCGTGTAAGCGGACCGGGCGATCATGTGCCACAGGCTGGCGAGGCGCGGGTAGGGCCGCGCGCTGGTCACCTGCGTGGTCAGGCCCAGCCAGCAGCGGCTGCCGTCGCGCTTGAGCAACATCGCGAGCGCCACGTCGTCGATGAGCGCACCGCGGATCTGCTCCAGGCCGCCGGCTCGGTTGAGTGCGGACCGGCTGACCAGCATGCAGCCGCCGGCCGCGGCGGCTGTCCGGCCGCGCGGGCTGTTCACCGTGCGGAACGGGTAGAGCTGGGCGAAAAAGTAGACGAAGGCGGGCACGATCACGCGCTCCCACGCCGTCTGCGCGCGCAGCAGGGCCATCTGCGAGACCAGCGCCCGGTTGTCACGCTCGGCCGCCGCGACGAGCTCGCGCAGCGCGCCCGGCGCCCAGGCGATGTCCGCGTCGGTGAACAGCAGGTAGCGCGAGGGCCCGGTGCCCGCCTCCTCGCCGGCCTCGGCATTGGCGGCGCTGGCGGCGCTGGCCGCCACGCCTTGCGCCATCGCCCACACCTTGCCAGCCCAGCCGTCTGGCCGGGGCTGGCCGGTGACGACGGTCAGCGGGGCGCCGCCATCGCGCGCGGACTTGACGCCGAGCTCGGCCGCGGTCTCGCCGGTGCCGTCCTCACTCCCGTCGTCCACCAGGACGACGCCGAATCCGCCGGGGTAATCCTGCGCGAGCAGCGCGGGGAGCGTGGCCGGCAGCATGTCCGCCTCGTTGCGGGCAGGCACCACGGCGACCACGCCGGGCCAGCGTTCCGGGCTGCCGCCCCCACCCGGCAGCCGCTGGCTGGTCAGCCAGTACCCGCCGTGCGCCACCAGCAGGTACAGCCAGGCGGCGGCGGCGACGGCACAGGCGATTGCGAGTCCGGGCACACAGGCAGCTTGGCATACCCAGGCCTCCCGGCGGTGCGGACCGTGGGCACTCTGCCCCGGCTCGCACCTGCCCCGCTACGGGATCTGGTCAGATCCGGGTGGCTGATGCCAGTTCGCGCTCGGCGTCGTCGCTCGCGCTCAGCTGGCCGTGCTCAGGGAACGCGGCGCTGATCACTGCGACCGGGGCCTGCTGGCTTTGCAGCAGGTAGGCCGGCATCGTGCGGGTTTCCTGCGGGTGCCGATCCGGGTGCCGCAGGACCATCCACATTGGCACGCCGACCCATAGCGCGAAAGCGAGCGCCATGAGTGGTACGTTGATCCACAAGAATTCGACAGCCATCGATTTCCCCCATCCCGAGCGTTTCCGTAACTCAGTTACAGAACCCCATCTCGCTATGCCCCTGACCATAGTGTGCAAAGACCGCGCGCGCCGCCGGAAAAGAAAAATGACCGGTCGCTCAGGAGCATGGCGGATGTTTTCTGGCGCCAGCCCGCAAGGCGGGACTGGGCTAGCGGACCTCGCGGAGCAGGCCGGTGTCCACATCGAAAACAAAGCCGCGGACCCGATCGGTATGCGGGACGAACGGGCTGGCCTTGATCCTGGCGACCGACTGACGGACGTCCCCATCCAGGTCGCCGAACGCCTCCGCGGCCCATGGCGGCCGGATTCCCGTGTCGGCTTCGATGGCGGCCTTGAACTGGTCATCGGTGAACGTGAGCATGCCGCACCGGGTGTGGTGGACAAGCACGATCTCGGTGGTGCCAAGTAGCCGCTGGCTAATCGCGAGCGAGCGGATCGCGTCGTCGGTGACCACGCCGCCCGCGTTGCGGATGACGTGCGCCTCGCCCTCGGTCAGCCCGAGCGCGCCGTAGACGTTGAGCCTGGCGTCCATGCACGCGATCACGGCCAGGTGCGCCGTTGGCACATGCGGCAGCGGGCTGGGGAAGGTGGCGGCGTACCGCGCGTTCTTGGCCAGCAGTTCGTCCGTGACGCTCATGCGCCCGACCCTATCGCACGAGACCCCGGCCTGCGCGGATGCGCGGACGACGCGGGCACCCGTGTTCATCGCCATTTCGTTATCGTCGGCGCAACCTCAGATCGGATTAAAGCGTCTCCAGAACGGGACAATTCAATTATGAGAGGCGTGAACAAAATGGGTGCTCGGATCGGCGCCAGGGTGGCAGCGCACGGCAGGGTCGCGGGGCTCGGCGCGGCGGCCGCGGCGGTGACGGCGATTGTCGCGTGCAGCAGCCTGCCCGGCACCGCGTCGGCGGCCGCCGCAAAGCCGGCGACGTCCGCCAGGTCGACGGCGTCCGCGACGGCGTCGGCCTCGGCTCAGGCAGGGACCGGCACGTCCTCGGGACGGGCCGCCACTAGCGCGACTAAGGCCCCTGCCGCCCCCGCCGCTCCCGCGGCCCCGGCCTACACGCCGCCGAAGCGCGACCTCCGCGAGGGCATGAGCGGCGCCGACGTCAAGGCGCTGCAGCAGCGGCTCGCGTCGCTGAAGTACTACCCGGGGCCGATCGACGGCAAGTTCGGCAGCGACACGGAGGAGGCAGTCTGGGCGTTCCAGGAGGTCAACGGCCTTCCCGTGGACGGGGTGATCGGCGCGGCAACCAAGAAGGCCCTCGTGCATCCCCGCACGTACCAGGCGAAGTACCCGGGACAGGCCGGGACCAGGGTGGAGATCAACCTGGGAATGGGCGTGCTGGTCTTCTTCAAGAATCACCAGATCGCGCTGATCAGCCATGTTTCGACAGGCGGCCACTACTACTTCTGCGCAGGCGGCACTTGCGACAACTATGCCGAGACCCCGACCGGCGAGTTCCAGGCGCTCTATTTCGTCCCCGGCTGGGATCAGGGACCGCTCGGGGCGATGTACAACCCGACGTTCTTCAACTACGACGGATACGCGATCCATGGCGAGCTCAACTCCGAGGTGCCGGCCAACAACGTGTCGCACGGCTGCGTCCGGATCCCGTTCGACATCGCCTCGTGGTTCTACAAGGACCTGACGATCAGCGAGACACCGGGCAAGGGCACCGAGGTCTGGATCTACAACCAGTGGTAGCCGCGGAGCCGCCGGCCGGGAGATAGTGGAACCCGGAGATAATGCGGAAGCAGCGCAAAGGGTGGTTTCATGCTCCAGGCCTTCGTGTTCGAGCGAGTCGGTGTCGTCGTCGGTGACCTCTATTTCCTTGACCCGAACCCGGGCCGGGGACAGGAGGGTCCCGAACACGGGGTGCGGCTCGAGCTGCGCGTCTTCGACCGGGGCGAGCTGAGGGGAACCATCTACTCCGCCACGCCGATCGAGGTCGGCCAGCCGATCTGGCGGGTCGACCTGCTCGAGTCGGTGGACGGCACGCCCGGCAGCTTCAACCGGACCCACCACCACCCGCAGTTCACCGGATGGAACCCCGGTCGGCGGGTGTACGTCAGGGAGCTGTCGGCCGACCCGCTCGGCTGGCTGGCCGGGCAGCTGGCAGACCTGCCCGCGGTGCTCGAGCGCGCCGGGGTGCCCCAGGACGTCGCCGCCCCCGCGGACGCCGGCAGCCTGCGCGACATCGCCCCGGCGATCGTTGGCGTGACCGCCATGATGCTGGACAAGGTCCACTCTGGCCAGCTCGGCGTCGCGCCCGCCGGCGACGCCGACAGCATCCGGGCCGGCTGGCTCTAGCGTCCGCACCGGCCGGGCGCACGCCCGGCCGGCCTCAGCGCTTCTTGCGTGCGCCCGGCCGGGAGATGCCGCGCGCACGCAACCCCGAGAGCAGCGCGGCGATGACCATGAAGCTGACGAACGCGTAGAACGCCGCGTGCAGACCGGTGGTGAACGCGGCGGCGAGCTGCCCGTGCAGCTGGGCGGTGCCGACGAAGATAGCGAACGCGAGCCCGCGGGAGATCGACCGCGATGCGACGAGGATCGCCACCGCGAACGAGAACACCATCCCGATGTTGGAGAACGTGCGCAGGATCCCCGACGCGATCCCGAACATGTCCGGGGGCGCCGCCTTCATCACCGCGGCGCTGTTCGCCGGGAAGAAGAAGCTGGTCCCGATCCCGTTTAGCAGGCTGATGAGAACGATCAGCCACAGCGGAGTGGACAGCGTGAGCTGCGCGTAGCACAGCAGGACCACGACCTGGATGGACAGGCCGAGCGTCGCGGGCAGCACCGGGCCATGCCGGTCAGCCAGCAGGCCGGCCGGCGGCCCCGCGGCGGCACCGGCCACGTAGCCGGGGACCAGCAGCAGCGAGGCGTGGATCGGCGAGAGCCCGCGCGGCCCCTGCAGGTACATCAGCACGAGGAACAGCACCGCGAAGTTGGCCAGCCCCTGGAACAGCGCGGCGAGCAGCGACGCGGTCATGGTGGGCACCCGGAACAGCGACAGCGGCAGCATCGGCTCGGCCGCCCGCTTCTCGATGAACACGAACACCACGATCAGCGCCACCCCGCCGGCGAGGAAGCCCGCTGTCGGGGCGTCCAGCGGCTCGTTCGCGAGCTTGGTCATCGCCCACAGCACGCCGAACAGGCCGAGCCCCAGCGTGATCATGCCGGGGAGGTCAAGCCGCCGCCGGACGCGCTCACCGTGGTCACGCAGCACGTGCAGCGCGGCGGCGATCGCGAGCACGCCCGGCGGCACGTTGATCCAGAAGATCCAGCGCCAGGAAATGTAGGTGACGATCAGGCCGCCGAGCACCACGCCGATGACGGCGCCGACCGTCCAGCCGACCGCGGTAAGCCCGTAGGCGTGGCCGCGGCGCTCCCGCGGGTACAGATCGGCGATGACCGCGCCGCTGTTGGCCATGATCAGCGCGCCGCCGATCCCCTGGACGACCCGGAACGCGATGATCGA
>JASHXJ010000300.1 GCA_030043595.1 Trebonia sp. | reverse complement strand
GGGGAGCTTGCTCTTGTCGGCGTTAGTCGGGAGGCCTTGAACATGGCGGACAGTGACATGGCGTGGGCCAAGCTCGATCCCGCGCATGTTCCGCCGGAAATCGACCCAAGCAAGCCGAGCGTGGCGCGCGTCTACGACGCGATCCTCGGCGGCAAGGACAACTTCGCGGCGGACCGTGCGGTGGCCGCGGAGGCGGTCAGGGCGGCGGGGGACGGTGGCAGCGGAGCGCGGCTCAACCGCGCGGCGCTCGGGCGCGCGGTGCGTTTCATGTCAGGCGAAGGCGTCACCCAGTTCCTCGACCTCGGCTCCGGCTTGCCGACCGCGCAGAACACCCACCAGATCGCCCAGGCGGTCAACCCCTGCGCGCGCGTGGTGTACGTGGACAACGACCCCAGCGCCTACATCCACGGCCAGGCGCTGCTCGTCGACAACGACTCGACGACCGTCGTCCTCGCCGACATCCGGGAGCCGGACAAGCTGCTGGCTATGCCGGGCGTCGCCGACTTCCTCGACTTCACCCAGCCGGTCGGCCTGATCCTCAACGCCGTGATCCACCACGTGCTTGACGAGGAGGACCCGTACGCCATCGTCGGCCGTTACAAGGAGGCGCTGGCTCCGGGCAGCTACATGCAGCTCACCCACTTCAGCGACGCCTCCGCGGCGGCGCGGGCGAATGAGCGGGTGCTGCGGGAGAGCCTCGGGCGCGGCCAGACGCGCAGCCGCGAGCAGATCGTGCGGTTCTTCGACGGCCTCGACCTCGTCGAGCCCGGGGTCGTCTTCCTGCCGGAGTGGCGTCCCGACGAGCCGGTGAGCGTGCCGCTTGACCGGGGCGGCACGCTCATGCTGGTTGGCGTCGGCCGCAAGAGCTGACGCGCCGCCCAGCACGAGGGCCCAGGACAAGGGCCCAGCGCAAGGGCTCAGCGCAAGTCAGAGCGCGGCGACCGCCGGGGCGTTCACGATCTGGGCCGTCAGGCCGTACACCTGCCTGGCGCCGTCCGCGACCTCGTGCCGCATGGTGAAGATGCCGATCAGCCGCTGCCCGCCCGGGTCGGGCTCCTGCCCGGGGACGCGCGGCCACGGGTGGGTGATCTCGGCGATCTTGGCCTTCATCGCGTCCAGCCGCAGCCCGGCCTCGGCCACCGGCCACTGGTCGAGCGGGTGGCCGCCGTCCAGGCCGTCCGGGCCGTCCAGGCCGCTCGGGCCCGACGGGCCTGCCGAGTCCGACGTAGCGAGCTGCCGCGTGACCACGGTCTCGATCGCCTGGTTGAAGGCGCGCCTGGCGTCCGAGTACTCGACGCTCGCCAGGATGGCGTGCCCCCAGCCCAGCGCGCTGGTGGTGAAGACGTCCCCGGGCGTGCCCGCGGGCTGCACCCGCGCGAGCCGGAACGTCGGCGTGCACCGGGAGCCGCGCCCGGCGAACGCGAGCACGGCGTCCGGCCTGGTGGCACCGGTCACGGCGTGCACCGCTACCCAGTCCCAGGCCGGGGTCAGCGAGGACAGCACCGCGGGGTTCATGAACCGGTACCCGCTCTCGCCGGCCCGCTCGCACCGCGACTGCGGGGCGGCGAACTGCAGGTCGCCGCCTGGCGTGCCGTGCCCCGCGGCGAACAGCGCGCCGCGCGCCGCCTCGAGGAGGATCCACCTGGCCGAGTTGTCCCCGGCGCGGTAGGCGTCCGCCGCGGCGCCGGTCCAGTACAGGTGGGCGCTGACCGCAAGCGCCGTGAGCGGCGCGTGCCTGGCGAGCCGCCGCTGGCCGCAGGCCGCCTGGCGCAGCGTGCAGCCGAGCCCCCCGAACTCGGCCGGCAGCGCGACGTTCAGGTAGCCGACATCGGCGAGCTTGGCGATGTCCCTGGTCAAGGTCGCGGTGACGTCCGCGCCCGCCGCGACGGTTACCGGCAGCCCGTCTGTGCCCCTTGGCGTCCCGCCAAGCCGCTCCAGCAGGCCGTCGGAAAGCAGGTCACGAGGCCTGATGGCTGCCATGGACCGGTTCCCTCCCTGGAGATTGCTCCGTCAAGGACATCACACGCACGTCTAAGAAGTCAACTTAATTGATCGGAAATATATAATTTGTCGGGCACTCTCAGCACGGCGACGACAGCCGGGCCCGCGTCAGCGCGGACCCGTGCCGAGGACGCGTACCGGCTGCCCGGCGGCGAAGGCGGCGATGTCCTCGACGGCCTGTCCGTAGAACGTCCGGTATCCATCATCGGTCACATATCCCAGATGCGGGGTCAGGACTGTCCGCGGAGCCATACGCAGCGGATGTCCCCCCGGCAACGGTTCCTCATCATAGACGTCAAGCCCGGCACCCGCGATAGACCCAGAGTGCAGGGCCGCGAGCAGCGCGTCCTCGTCGACGATCGGCCCGCGCGAGGTGTTCACAAGGAACGCGGTGGGCTTCATCAGCCCCAGCTCGCGCTCGCCGATCAGCCCCACCGAACGTTCGCTCAGCTTGTAATGCACGGTGATCACGTCGCAGGCGGAGAACAGGTCGTCCTTGGCGACCGCCCGCGCGCCCGCCTCGGCCGCGGCCCCGGGCAGCAGGTGCTGGCTCCAGGCGAGCACCTCCATGCCGAACGCCCGCCCCACCGACGCCACCTGCCGCCCGATGTTCCCCAGCCCGACGACGCCGAGCGTCCGTCCCCGCAGCCCGAAGCCGACCGTCTGCTGCCAGCCGCCCTCCCGGATCCGCCGGTCCTCTTCCGGCACGTGCCGGACGAGCGCGAGGATGAGCGCCCAGGTCAGTTCCGGCGTGGCCGCGGCGCTGCCCCCGGTGCCGCACACCGTCACGCCCGCCGCGCTGGCCGCCGCGATGTCGATCGACGCGTTCGCCATGCCGGTCGTGACCAGCAGCCGCAGCCCGGGCAGCAGCCGGATGCGCTCGGCCGTGAACGGGGTGCGCTCCCGCATCGCGACGATCACGTCGAAGCCGCGCAGCTCGGCCGCCAGGTCCGCGGTGTCCGCGATATGCCCGTGGAACGGCCGCACCTCCGCCGCGTCTAGCCGCGTCCAGTCGGCGCTGGCCAGGGCCACCCGCTGGTAATCGTCGAGAATGGCGATGCGCACAATCATTCCTCCAAACGATCCGTCGCGACTCTATCCGCCGCACCTGCCTGAAGTCAGCACGCATGACCCGGCTGGTACGGTCTGTCCCATGACTTGGCTTGACTCGCTCGCTGACAAGGCCCTGGCCGGTGAGCCGCCCACGAGGGACGAGGCGCTGGCGGTGCTCGCCACCGACGACGACGAGCTGCTCGACGTGGTGGCGGCCGCGTTCCGCGTCCGGCGCCGCTTCTTCGGCCGCAGGGTCAAGCTGAACTACCTGGTCAACATCAAGAGCGGGCTCTGCCCGGAGGACTGCTTCTACTGCTCACAGCGCGCCGGCTCGTCGGCCGGCGTGCTCAGGTACACCTGGCTGCAGGCCGGCGAGGTGGTCGCGAGCGCCGAGGCCGGCGTGGCCGGCGGCGCGCGGCGCGTCTGCCTGGTCGCCAGCGGCCGCGGGCCGACCGACCGGGACATCGACCGGGTGTGCGAGTCCATCGCCGCGTTCAGGGACCGGAACCCCGATGTCGAGGTGTGCGCCTGCCTGGGCCTGCTCACCGACGGGCAGGCGCAGCGGCTGCGCGCCGCCGGCACCACGGCCTACAACCACAACCTGAACACCTCAGGCGGCCACTACGCGGACATCTGCTCCACGCACGAGTACGCGGACCGGGTGTCCACGGTGACCGCCGCCAAGGCGGCGGGTCTGTCCCCCTGCTCGGGCCTGATCGCGGGGATGGGGGAGACCGACGCGGACCTGGCGGACGTGGCCTTCGCGCTGCGGTCGCTTGAGCCGGACTCGGTCCCGGTCAACTTCCTCATCCCGTTCGAGGGCACGCCGCTGGCCGGCCAGTGGAACCTCACGCCGCAGCGCTGCCTGCGGATCCTGGCGATGGTGCGGTTCGTCTGCCCGGACGCCGAGGTCCGGCTGGCCGGCGGCCGCGAGATCCATCTGCGCACCCTGCAGCCGCTGGCGCTGCACATCGTCAACTCGATCTTCCTCGGCGACTACCTGACCAGCGAGGGCCAGCCAGGCAGCGC
>JASHXJ010000037.1 GCA_030043595.1 Trebonia sp. | reverse complement strand
ACCGACGAGTCGATGCCGACGATGTCCTCGCGCTCCTGCACCATGTACCGCCACCACTGGCGCTTGATGTTGTTCTTCAGCTCGACGCCGAGCGGCCCGTAGTCCCATGCCGCGCGCAGCCCGCCGTAGATCTCGCTGGACGGGTAGACGAAACCGCGTCGCTTGCTCAGGTTGACAATGGCGTCAAGACGGTCACTGCGTAGGGCCATCGGGCTCTCCATCCGGCTGGCGGTCGGCGGGCGCGGCGGGCGCGGTCCCCGGGATCGGTGAGCTAGCTTACCCCGGAATCAGATATGACATTGGGGACGGCACCGCCGTACCGGCGCTCGCGCCCGGCGTATATCTCGCACGCGTGCCACAGGTGCCGGCGGTCGAAGTCGGGCCAGAGCGTGTCGAGGAACACGAGTTCCGCGTAGGCGGACTGCCAGAGCAGGAAGTTCGACAGACGCTGCTCCCCCGAGGAACGGACGAAAAGGTCGACCTCCGGGATACCCGGTTCGTCCAGGTAGCGGGCGAAAAGCCGCTCGTCGATCTTGTCCGGGCGGATCTTTCCCGCCGCCACCTCGGCGGCGATCGCGGCCGCGGCGTCGGCGATTTCCGCGCGCCCCCCGTAGTTGACGCAGAACTGCAGGGTCAGCACGGTGTTCCCGGCCGACAGCTGCTCGGCGTACTCGAGCTCGCCGATAACGCTGCGCCACAGCCTGGGGCGGCGGCCTGCCCACCGGATCCGCACGCCCATCTCGTTGAGCAGGTCGCGGCGGCGGTGGATCACGTCGCGGTTGAAACCCATGAGGAAACGGACCTCGTCCGGGTGGCGGCGCCAGTTCTCGGTCGAGAACGCGTACGCGGACAGGTACGGGATGCCGATCTCGATGGCGCCCATGATCACGTCGAGCAGCGAGGACTCGCCCTCCTTGTGCCCCTCGGTGCGGGGCAGCCCGCGCTGTTTCGCCCACCGGCCGTCGCCGTCCATCACCAGGGCGACGTGGCGCGGGATCAGGTCAGCCGGGATAGCGGGGGGACGGGCACCACTGGGATGCGGGTCCGGCGGACGGACCGGCCTCGCCTGCCCGGGGGTCTTGCTCACGCACGCTCCACATGACGCAGCGACCGTATCGAGTGCTCCAGGTGCCACTGCAGGTAGGCGGCCACCAGGCCACTGCACTCTACCCGGTGCCTGCGCTCGCTCCGCATGGCGCTGTCCCAGTCCCCCCGCAGCAGCGCGAGCATGAGCGCGACGGTCTGCAGGCTCGGCGACGCGGCGCCCGGCGGCCTGCACGACCCGCAGACCATGCCGCCGGCGGCGATCGCGAACGCCGCCAGCCGGGTCGCGTCACCGCAGCGCGCGCATTCCTCGAGCGAGGGCGCGTACCCGGCGACGGCCAGCGACCGCAGCAGGTACGCGTCGAGCACCAGCCGCGGTTCGCGCGCCTCCTCGCCGGTCTCGCCGAGGGTCCGCAGCCCCCCGATCAGCAGCAGGAACTGGCGCAGCGCTGGTTCCTTCTCCACCGGCGTGAACCGCTCGGCGGTCTCGAGCATCGCGGTGCCCGCGGTGTACCTGGGGTAGTCCTCGGCCAGCGGCGCGCCATACGGGCGGATCACCTCGGCCTGCGTGATCACGTCGAGCGACCGGCCCGGGTGGAGCATCACGTCAACGTGGGTGAACGGCTCCAGCCGGGCACCGAACCGGGACTTGGTGCGCCGCACCCCCTTGGCGACGGCACGGACCCGCCCGCTGCGCCGGCACAGCAGGGTGACGATGCGGTCCGCCTCGCCCAGCTTCTGCGTCCGCAGCACGACCCCATCGTCCCGGTACCCAAGCACGCTCCTATTCTCCAGCATTCGCGCGAAAACGATCGGGTCCGGCTGTAACCGGCGCCGCTGGCCGGGCGTCATCAGCATGTCAGTCGCGATAGCCAGCCAGCGCCGGCCTGCCCGGCGGGTGGCGAAGGAGGCCCGGATGGGACGAGGCGCAGGGCATTGAGCACGGCAGGACCGAGCTTTGACGAGTTCTATGCCGGTACCGCGGCCCGGATCGTCCGGCATGCCTACGCGCTGACCGGCGACCTGGACGACGCCCGCGACATCGCCCAGGAGACGTTCGCGCGGGCCTGGCAGCGATGGTCGTCGGTCAGCACCTGCGACTCGCCTGAGGCGTGGGTGCGCCGGGTGGCGACCAACCTGGCCGTCAACCGCTGGCGCCGCGCCAGGATCGCCAGGCTCCTGGCGGGCCGCGACACAGGGACAGCCACGCACGCGCCGGAGATCAGCACCGACACGGTGGCCCTCGTCGCCGGGCTGCGCACGCTGCCGCAGCGGCAGCGAACGGTCCTTGTCCTGTACTACCTGGCCGACCTGCCGGTGCAGCAGATAGCGGCGGAGCTGGGCTGTCCGGCAGGCAGCGTGAAGGCCTGGCTGTCGCGCGGCCGGGCCGCCCTGGCCGCGGCCGTGCGCGCCGACGACGCCAACCCGACCTCGGAGGCCAGTCATGCCTGACCGCGTCCCAGAACTCTTCGCCGAGCTCAAGCGGGCGGAGGTGCCTGTTCCCCCGGCCGGCCTGGTCGCCGCCCGCGGCCGCCAGTTGCGGCGCCGCACCAGGCTGCGGGTTTGCGCGGCCGCGGTGGCCGTCATCGCCGGGATCGGGCTGGCTGTGCAGCTCGTGAGCGCCGCGGCCCCCGGCGGCCACAGCCGGCCCGCCGCGCCCAGCCTCAGCCCGACGCCGACCTCGACGCACACCGCGCTGCCGCCGGCCGGCAGCGGCCTGCTCATCCTCGGCCTGAACGCCAGCGGCCAGTTCGTGATGACCAGGACCGGCTCGGGCAGCCCGGCAGTCCCAGTGCCCGGCCTGCCCCCGGTGGGGGGCGGCCCGTCCCACGTCGCCACCGACCCCGCTGGCGGCTGGGTCATCACGTACTCGGTCAGCCCGAAGGCGCCGTCCGGGTCACAGGCGGCGCGACTGGCCGTGGTGACGCCGAATGGCCGCGAGATTAACTTCGGCCCGGTATTCAGCGGCAAGGACATTACCTCCGTGGCGGTCAGCCCTGATGGCAGCCGGGTTGCCATCGCCCTCTGCCCGGCTTCGGGCTCCGCGGTCTCCGGTGCCGGCAAGGCGGCGATCGAGGTGCTGCCGGCGCCCGGCCACACCGGGGCGACCCGGACCTGGAGCATCCCGGCTCAATCGAACTGGGTCGACAACCTTTCCTGGGCACCAGACGGCGAGCGGCTCACGTACGCCGTCGGCTTCCAGACCGGCGCGGGCATTGACGGCTACCCGGTGACGCTCGACACCGCGGCGCCCGGCTCAGTGGCGCCGGTCCAGTCGGGCTGGCCGCGCGCGGGCAAGGCGGCGATCACGGCGGCCGGGAAGGCGGCATGCCCGCCGGACGTCGGAGCCTGGCTCGGCACCACCGGGCGATTCGCGGCGCTGGAGGAGTGTGACAAGTCCGGGACCGAGGTACTGCAGCCCGCGGACGCCAGCGACGGGGCAGCAACAGGACCGGCCGTCACGATCCCTGGCGCGGGGCCGGGGTGCGTGAGCGGGGGGCTGGAGTCGGCCCCGTCCGGCAACCCGATCCTGATCAGCTACTGCGGCGTCTACCTCGACGACCGCGGCACGATAACAGAGCTGCGGGGCGGACTCATCGCGGCCGCCATCGCCGGCTAGCACTGACGCGTCCGAGGTCCGGGCCACCGGGCGCCGGCCACGCGAGGACAGGGAACGGGCGGTGGGTGAGACGCCACCGCCCGTTCTGGATAAGGGAAAGGACGGGACTAGGTGCGGCGGGAACGGTTGACCGCGGACAGCACCGCGCGCATGGAGGCGGTCGCGGTGCTGGTGTCGATGCCGACGCCCCAGAACACACGGCCACCGGTGGCGACCTCGACGTACGCGGCGGCCTGCGCGTCCGTTCCCTCGGTGAGCGCGTGCTCGGCATAGTCGAGGACGCGGACATCGATGCCGACCGAGGCAAGTGCGGCGCAGAAGGCGGAGATCGGGCCGTTGCCGACGCCCTCGACCTCCTGGGCGCTGCCGTTGACCGAGAGCTCGGCCGACAGGACGTGCTTGGCGTCGATCACCGAGCTCGACTGGTGGTCCAGCAGCGCCACCGGGCCCGCGGCCAGGTACTCGGCGCTGAAGATGTCCCAGATCTCCTGCGGGGTGACCTCGCCCCCTTCGGCGTCGGTGCGGGCCTGGATGACCCGGGAGAACTCGATCTGCAGCCGGCGCGGCAGGTCCATGGCGTGCCCGGCCTTCATCACGTACGCCACGCCGCCCTTGCCGGACTGCGAGTTGACCCGGATCACGGCCTCGTAGGAGCGGCCCACGTCGTGCGGGTCGAGCGGCAGGTACGGCACGTTCCACGGGTACTCGTGGAAGGGCGTTCCGGCGGCCTCGGCCTCCGCCTCAAGGGCCTCGAAGCCCTTCTTGATCGCGTCCTGGTGCGAGCCGGAGAACGCCGTGTAGACGAGCTCGCCCGCGTAGGGGTGGCGGGGGTGCACGGGGAGCTGGTTGCAGTACTCGGTGGTGCGGCGGATCTCGTCGATGTTCGAGAAGTCGATCATCGGGTCGACGCCCTGGCTGAAGAGGTTCAGGCCCAGCGTGACCAGGCAGACGTTGCCGGTCCGCTCGCCGTTGCCGAACAGGCAGCCTTCGACCCGGTCGGCGCCGGCCAGCACCGCGAGCTCGGCGTCCGCGACGGCGGTGCCGCGGTCGTTGTGCGTGTGGACGGACAGGCAGATGTGCTCGCGGCGGGACAGGTGGCGGCTCATCCACTCGATCTGGTCCGCGTAGACGTTCGGGGTGGACCGCTCGACGGTGCACGGCAGGTTGAGGATGATCTCGCGGTTTTCCGCTGGCTGCCAGGCGTCCATGACCGCCTCGCAGATCTCCAGGGCGAAGTCAAGCTCGGTGTCCATGAAGATCTCGGGCGAGTACTCGTAGCCGAAGTCGGTCCCGTCGCCACAGATCTTGTCCGCGTACTTCATGACGTGCCGGGTGCCCTCGACGGCGAGCTGCTTGCACGCCTCGCGGTCGATGCGGAACACGACCTTGCGGAACGTCGGGGCGGTCGCGTTGTACAGGTGCACGGTCGCGCGCTGGGCGCCCTCCAGGCTCTGCACGGTGCGCTCGATCAGGTCCTCGCGCGCCTGGGTGAGCACCGAGATCCGCACGTCCTGCGGGATCCTGTCGCTCTCGATCAGCTCGCGGACGAAGTCAAAGTCGGTCTGGCTGGCACTGGGAAAGCCGACCTCGATCTCCTTGTAGCCCATCTTGACGAGCAGGTCGAACATGGCCCGCTTGCGGGCCGGCGACATGGGGTCGATCAGTGCCTGGTTACCGTCCCGCAGGTCGGTGGACAGCCAGCGCGGGGCTTTCGTGATGGTCTTGCCCGGCCAGCTGCGGTCAGGCAGGTCGACGGGTTTGAACGGGGTGTACCGGTGACACGGCATGCCGCTGGGCTGCTGGAATACAGGCGCGACGGGCCGGTAGGAGGGGTTGTGCATCGTTGCTGCTTCCTTCGATTCGGGTTCGTCCGGTTTCGCCGGTCTGTCCGGCTTGGCGGCCAGCGGACGTGCCTCTAACCCGCGACGAGGGAGCCAGCCCCTTACAGGCCCCCGCCGCGGCCGCTAAGGAGGAGCAGCTCACACAGCATGATGACGCTAAGCATAGCAGTCCGCGGATCGCGGCCGTCGCGCCGGCTGCCCCGGAAGCGCCCGCGCGCCTAGGCTTGGGGGATGCGCATCGTGCAGTGGGCCGACATCGTGCAGTGGGCCGACGGGGACCATGCGGCGATCCGGGCATGCTACGAAGTGACGCGGGCCGCGGATCGGGCCGACGACCCCGCCGGGCCGCCGATGTCGGCCCGGGTGTCGGAGGTCTTGCTCACACGGTCGCCAGACCCCGCGCAGACCTGGCTCGTCCCCGGCGACACGCCAGGCACTGCGCTGGC
>JASHXJ010000299.1 GCA_030043595.1 Trebonia sp. | reverse complement strand
GCCGCGACGCCGGTCATCTGCTTCGGCGTCGTCTCTGGCTTCGCCGCGTCGCTGAGCAGGCGGCTGGGGGAGGAGCGCCTGCTGTTCGCCGCGCTGCTCGCGCTGGCCGCCGGCCTCGCGGCGCGCGGCGCGGCGCCCGGCGCGCTGCTGTTCCCGGGCACGGTGCTCGCCGCAGCCGCGATCGCCGTGATGAACGTGCTGCTGTCGAGCCTGATCAAGCGGCGCTGGCCGCAGCGCGCTGGCTTCCTCATCGGGCTGTACATCACGGCGCTGTCCGTCGGCGCGATCACAGGGTCGCTGGTCAGCGTGCCGCTCTGGAACGGCACTGGTGGCTCGGTGGCGCTCACCCTCGGCTGGCTGGCCGGGCCCGCGGCGCTGGCGGCCCTGCTCTGGCTTCCGCAACTCAGGCATGTCCCCCGAACGATCCCGGCTTCCTCCCCGGCTCAGTCCCCCTCCGCTGCGGCGCGGCCGCACCGGGTGGCGCCGCACCGGGTGGCGGTACACCGGCACGCGCTCGCCTGGCAGGTCACCGCGTTCATGGGCATACAGAGCCTGCTGTACTACGCGGCCCTGTCCTGGCTGCCGACGATCCTGCGGGACCGGGGTGCCAGCCCCGCCACCGCCGGGGACCTGCTGGCGCTGATGGGCGTGGGCAACCTCGGGGTGTCGTTGCTCGTCCCGGTGCTCGCCCAGCGAATGCGCGCGCAGCACCTGCTCGTCGTGCCGACCGTGGCGGCGATGGCGGTCGGCCTGGCCGGGATGGTGTACCTGCCGCTCGGCTCCGCCGTTGTCTGGGCGCTCATCCTCGGCGCCGGGCAGAACGCCGCGCTCAGCCTCGCGATCTTCTTCACGATGGCGCGGGCGCCGTACCCCGCGGCCGCCGCGTCGCTGTCCTCGCTCGCGCAGGCGGTCGGCTACCTGCTGGCAAGCACTGGCCCGCTCGAGGTGGGACTGCTGCATTCGGCGACCGGGAGCTGGAACGCGCCGCTCGCCGTGCTCTTCGCGCTCAACGGGATCCTGCTGGTGGCGGGCCTGCTGGCCGCCCGGCCCAGGGTGCTGCCCGCCGCCGGGGCCGCGGCGCTGCCCGCGACGGATACCGCGACCGAGGCAGGATGATGCCGCCGCCGGCCGGGTTCGACCTCGACATGACGCTGATCGACTCGCGGCGCGCGATCATCGCCTCGTTCGCCCGGGTGGCGGCCGACACCGGCGTGCCGATCGACGCGGCCGCCGTGGACAGCAGGCTCGGGATCAAGCTGGAGGACGAACTCGCGTTCTGGTTTCCGGCCGGCCAGATCCCGTCCGCGATGCGGATCTACCGCGAGCATTACGTGCGGCTCGCCGGGCCGCTGACCACCGTGCTGCCGGGAGCCGCCGAGGCGCTGGCCGCGGTGCGCGCGGCCGGCGCGCGGGCCGTCGTGATCACCGCCAAGTACGAGACGACGGCGCGGCTGAGCCTGGACGGCGCCGGGCTGGCCGCCGACCAGCTCTTCGCCGACGTGCACGGGCCGCAGAAGGCGGCGGTGCTGGCCGGCCTGCGTGCCGCCGTGTACGTCGGCGACACGCCCGCGGACATGGCCGCCGCGGTCCAGGCGGGGGCGCGCGCGGTCGGCGTCACGACCGGATCGTTTACCGGCCGTGACCTGGTGGCGGCGGGCGCGGATCGGGTGCTGGCGTCGCTGGCGGACTTTCCCGCCCTGTACGCCAGCCTGGGACGCCCCTGACTTTGAGTCGTGTGTCCCGATAAATGTGGACGTGGGCGACGCAACAAGAGTTAAGGACCTGTAAGGTTGCGCGGGTGAGTTCGGTGCTTGATCGCCTCGGCGTAACCATGTCGAGTGAGAAGGTCAGGGGCACGCGCATCCTGATCGCAGGGGCCGTGGCCTTCGTCGTCGTGCTCGGGATATGGGCGATTTTCTCCGTGCTCCACTCGTCCGGTTACACGCTGTATCCAGCCGACCTGGACGTCTACCGGGATGGCGGCCTGATCGTCAGGCACGTCAGCCCGCCGTACGATGCGACGCTGGCCAACCCGCTGTACGACTGGCCGCTCACGGACGTGGCGCTGAAGTTCACGTACACGCCGTTCGCCGCGCTCTTCTTCGCCGCGGTGTCCTTCGTGCCGTGGTCGATCCTGCCCCGGCTGTCCCAGGCGGTCAACCTGGTGGCGCTTGTCGCGGCGGCCTGGTGCACGATGGGCGCGCTCGGCTACGCCGATCGCCGGGTCCGGGCAGGCGGCGCCCTCCTTGGCGCGGCCGCGGGGCTGCTCCTCGAGCCGGTGTTCAGGACCATGTACCTGGGCCAGATCAACCTGTTCCTGATGGCGCTGATCATCTGGGACCTGTGCCAGCCGGACACCGCGGTGCGCCGCCGGTGGAAGGGGCTCGCGACCGGCTTCGCCGCCGGGATCAAGCTGACCCCGCTGATCTTCATCCCGTACCTGCTGCTGACGCGCAGGTTCCGGACGGCAGCGATGGCGACCGGCGGCTTCGCCGTCACCGTCGTGCTCGGTTACATCGTCCTGCCCGGCGACTCAAGCGACTGGTGGCTGCACGGCTTGTTCATCCAGGACGGGCGCACGGGATTCACCGGCTGGGGCGGGAACCAGTCGCTGCGCGGGATCGCCACCAGGCTGGCGGGCAGCATCGACGCGGGAACGGCGCCCTGGATAGCCGCCGCGGTCGTGGTGACCGTGCTCGGCCTGCTGTGCGCGCGGACGCTCGACCGTGCCGGCCACACCATGCTCGGCCTGCTGACCGCCGCGCTCGTGGGGCTGCTCGACTCGCCGATCAGCTGGGACCACCACTGGGTGTGGGTGGTGCCCGGCACGATGGCGGCCGTCCACTACGCCGTGCGGGCCTGGCGGGACGGGCGCCGCCGTGGCGCGTTCGGCTGTGCCGCGATCGCGGCCTTCATCCTGCTGGTGTTCGCCGCGTGGCCGGGTGGCCTGTGGAGCGTGCAAACCTCGGGTCCGGGCAATTTCACGTTCGGGCTCATCTGGGCGGCGCCGAACAGCCCGGTGACCAAGTACGTGATGTACGGCGACCAGCCGTGGTTCCTTGAGTACCACTGGAGCGGCCTGCAGGTCTTCGCCGGGAACGCCTACGTCCTGGCCGGCCTGGTGCTGCTCGTGATCCTCGGCTTCACCGCGGTGCTGAGTCCCCCCCGGGTCCGCGAGCCGGAGCCGGCCGCGCTCGGCCAGGCCAGCGCTACCGCGTAACCCCGGCAGGGATCACGCCGCGACCGCGTACGGCCCCGGCGCGCGCCGCAG
>JASHXJ010000298.1 GCA_030043595.1 Trebonia sp. | reverse complement strand
GGCTCGGGGTCAGCGCGCTGCTCGGGCCGGCCGGCCTGCGCGTGCGCAGCTACCAGGTCCCGGCCGGGACCCCTGGCGGGGCATGGGATCCGCCGGGCCGCCTGCTAGGCAGCGCGTTCGCCGACGACCTCGCGCTCGTGGCGGGGGCGCTGCGCGACAGCGACACAGGGCGCGCCCTGGCCGAGTTCCTGTGCGGCAGCGAGGAGATCAGCTGGAGCGACCGGGTCGACGTGCGCCTCGATCCGCTGGCGGTGCTCGACGGCTGCGCGCCGCAGCGGATCCCGTCCGGCCGCTGGGTGGCCGACACCGGCCACGCCCTGGTGCGCAGCCAGCAGTTCGCGGTGAACGAGATCATGACGCGGCTGGCGCCGAGCGCGGGCCTGTTCAGCGTGCACGCGCCCCCGGGGACCGGCGCGACCGCGGTGTTCAGCGATCTCGTCGCGGCGATCGTCGTCGAGCGGGCCCGCCGGCTTGCGGATCTCCCTGATCCGCGCGCGGCCTTCGGCGGCTCGCACACGTGGCAGACCGGACCGGCCACGCACACGGTCACGGCCCCGGTGCCGACCCTGACCGGGTTCGAGGTGGTACTGGCCGGAGCCGCCCCGGACGAGGCGGGCATCGCCGGCATCGGCGAGCGCTGGCGCGAGCACGCGAGCCGCCTCGACTACTTCGCCTCTACGGCGCGCCTGACCGCGGGCGACGGCGCCTGGGCGCTGATCGCTGCCCGGCCGGGCGACGACCGGTCCGAGCGCCGCGGCTTCGTCGAGCGCTTCTGGCACGGCACGGTCCGCGGCACCGACGCGCTGTTCCCGGCCGGCGAGTCCATGCCCGCCGTCCTGCGCCGGCTGGCGGAGACGGCGCCGGACTGGCCGGCCGCCGTCGCCAGCTTCCGCGAGGCGATGGCCAGGGTCAGTTCCCTGTCATCAGAACGGACCGTGGCGGCTGCCTCGATCGCCCGCTTCTCCGCCCTGGAGGTGGCGCTGGAGGACGAGTCCTGGTCGCTGGAGGCCGCTGCGGCCCGTTGCGCGCAACTCGCCGGGCGCGAGGCAGCGGTCAGCACGGACGTATCCGCGGCCGAAGAACGGCGGCGGGTCGCGCTCGCCGACCTCGACGCGCACCGGGGTCAGCGTCCTGGCTTGCGGGCCGGCCTGCGCACGGGCCGGGAATGGCGCGCCGGCCTGGAGACGCTGCGGGCCGCCTACGAGGAGGCGGCGCGGATACGCGACGCCACGCAGCTGCAAGCCCAGGCACTGCGAGCCGACCTTGATGCCGCCCGGCGGGCCGTCGAGCGCGCAGAGGACGAGGTCGACGGGCTCACAGCACAGCTGGCGTCGCTGCAGGAGGCGGCGGCACGGGCGCGGCGGCGCTGGGCAGATCACGTGCCGGGCGGCCCATGGCAGGAGGAAACCGACGACGACGCCCTGATCGAGCGGCGCGAGAAATCCGCGCTCTGGGCGGACGAGGAGTTCGCGGCGGCCCGGACCGAGCTCTTCCTGGCCGCCCTGGCGTTGCACAAGACCCTGATCGCCGCCGCGGCGGACATAGTCGAGCGGAACCTGCGCGCGCTCATGGACATGCTTTCCGAGCAGGGCCGAAGCCGTCCACCGGCTGAGGTAGCGCTGGCCGCCTGGCAGTCGTTCTTCCTGGTGGTGCCCGTCGTCACGGCCTCGGCCGCGGCCGTCGGCTCACTGTTCGCGGGTCTTCGCCGCGGTTCGCTTGGCTGGGTGCTCGCCGAGCGATCCGAGCAGGTGCCGCCCCAGCAGGTGCTCGGCGCGCTGTGGCGGGCGGATCATGCCGTGCTCGCCGGGGACCCGATGCAGGCCGCCTCCGCGAGCCCGCTGCCGTGGCGCGGACAGGAGGCGGTGGCGCGGGCACTGGAGGTCGACGAGGAGTGGGCACCAGCGCGCAGCTGCGCGCAGCGGGTGGCGGACCGGCTCGCCCGGTACGGCACCTGGCTGCCGGTTGAGGCCCCGGACGGCTCCGCCCGGCTCTGGGTGGGCGCACCGCTGCGCGTGCAGCGCCATTGCGACAGGCACATCCTGCAGACGTGCAACGAGATCGCGTACGAAGGGCTGCTCGTCTGCGGGACGCCGGAGAGAGGGGATTTCCCCGGCGCGGACGCCTGGTACGACGTGCCGTCGGGCACGGGTGGCGCGGAAGTGCTGCTTTCGGTGCTCACCTCGCTGCGGGCGGCGGGCGTGCCGGCCGCGGAAGTCCGCGTGATCAGCCCGTTCCGCGCGGTCGCCGCCGCGGCCGCCCGGGTGTACGGCGCGGTGTTCGGCGAGGTGGGCGGCGAAGAACTATGGTCGCGGGTCGGCACCGTGCACACGGTGCGGGCCGGGGACGTCGTCATCGTCGTGCTCGGCGGCGATCGCGACCGCGATCCTGGCCGCTGCGACGCGCGCGCCTTCGCGACCCAGACGCCTAACCTGCTGAACTCCGCCGTCTTGCTGGCCCGGCGCCGGCTGTACGTGATCGGCGACCGAGACGCCTGGGGAAGTCAGCCGTACTTCGACGTGCTCGCGCGGCGGCTGGCTAACGCGGAGCCGGCCCAGCGCGGCGGCGGCTTCGTTTCGCGCGGCAGCCTCGCCGGATAACGCGGGGCACTGACGATCGGGCGGCGAGTCAAGAGCGCGCAGGGCGCGCTGCAGCGCGGCGAAGCTGACGCGTTCCTGCTCCAGGCGGACGGCCGGGCCGAGGGTTCCGGTCACCAGCACGCGGTAGAGGTCGTGCTCGGCCGGTGACAGAAGATCGAGGCCGACTGTCGTGGGGGACGGCTCGGTCACCCACTGGGCATGGTGGGCGAGCAGGGTGGGACGGTCCATGAGCATGGAGCGGACGTGCGGGAAGCAGTGCCGCAGCCGGTCCAGGATCGCGAACCCGTGAGTATCGAGATCGCCCCAGTAGACCAGGTCAAGACCCGTCAGCCAGTCCAGCGACTCCAGGGCCCGCACCGCATAGCCGCCGCCGAAGATCACGATCGCGGCCGCGGGGAGCGGGAAGGCGAGGTAGGTGATCTCGTTCTCTACCACGAAAACGCGACTGATTCCTGGCGGCGCGGCGGTGAACTCGGCCGCGCGCACGGCCAGCTCGGTGTAGTCGTGCAGGGCGTCCACGTCGGCAGCGACACGGAAACGTACGTAAGCCGGCTTACGGCGGAACCCGTAGCGGCCCTCGAAGTCGGGGGCGCGGGGGTCGATCCGGTCCGGATCGAGCTGGAGGTCGAGGAGCTCGGTGAGCACGCCCTTGTGCTTGCCGATGAACTTCGTGTCGACGCCGGGCACGTCCACCTGGCGCAGGTACATGCCCGGGGCATGGCGCTCGTCGATCCAGCGGACTGTGGCCAGCAGGTCCGCCCAGTCGTCCGCCAGTTCCAGCGCCCTGACTGGACGGCGCTCAAGCCACGGGCACAGGCGCGGAGCCTCGGTCTTCGCCTGCTCGGCCAGCTCGGTGAACCGGCGTACCTCGCCGTGCGCGCCGAGCAGTTCCCAGGCCTGGTCGTAGCCGTCCAGCCAGGCGCGGGCCGGGATCGTGTTGATGCCGATCAGCCGGCCACCAACCTGCTTGTACTCCACCCGTAGCGGTCCGCGGGCGGCCCTCGCCCACTCCCCCGCCCATGCCTGCACGTCGGGCAGGCGCGCCCCGAGCTCGGCGGGACCCGGGCCCCGCAGCGGGACGTCAAGCGGTGTCCAGTCCTGTCCGGCCGCGAAGGCCGCCAGTAGGACCGGCCACTTCCTCCGCACGGTCTCCCGCACGTCCGCGGGCCGGGTCCACGCCGGCCGCCTGTCGCCCACGTCAGGCCACCGCCACCGCGGGGACCGTGGCTGCCTGCACGCCGAACACACGCGCGTCCCGTTGGGCGCGGTACTCCTCGATCGTGAGGTTGCGCAGCCGGGAGTCCATGCTCGTCGGGTTGTCGACGAAGCCGACCGCCGACACGAACGGCTCGATCACGTGGATCTTCTGCAGCGGAGTGACGATCAGCAGCTGGAGGCCGAGCTTGCCGAACAG
>JASHXJ010000297.1 GCA_030043595.1 Trebonia sp. | reverse complement strand
GCCGAAACTGACGTCCCTGGCCGGGACCGTCCCTCCCTTCCGCCCGGGTGCCGTCTGGTACGTCCAGTACAGGTTCGTGTGCGCGATGACCTGGCCTGGCGGCGGCGCCCCCCATTCGGTCTGATCCTCCGTCGTGTGCGCGTCGGAGACAAGGGTCGCGTCGTACCCCCTGACCAGCGCGCCGTGCAGCGTCGAGCGGATGCACGCGTCTGTCTGCGCGCCGACCACGACGAGCCGCCCGACTCCCAGGCCCGACAGCACGGTCTCCAGTGAGGTGTCCTCGAAGGAGTCGCCGTAGCTCTTCTGCACGAGCGGCTCGGCGTCGTCCGGGCTGAGCTCCGGAACGATCTGCCACTCCTCGCTCCCCCTCGCGAGCCCCTCGTCGCAGTGCTGGACCCAGACGACGGGGACCTGTTCCCGCCGCGCCTTCTCCACAAGGCCGCCAATCGTCGCGACAACCGCGTCGCGCTCATGGGCTCCGGCGACGACGCCGTTCTGCACGTCGATCACAAGCAGTGCGGTGTTCGGGCGGTTCTCGAGTGTGGTCACGGCCTCTCCTTACGCGCGCCGGGCTCCCGTGTCCACCACGGTAGACCTCGCCACCGACATTCCACGGGTCCGCGCGTGATCAGCGTGACCGGGGGGAAGCTAGTAGGCACCGACCGGGGGAGGGAGCGTTCATGAACGGACAGCCGACCGCGGCGGCCGCGGGGACCATCGACATAGGCGGCGACCTCACGGTGACCCGGCTGGGATTCGGCGCCATGCGGATCACCGGACAGGGGGTCTGGGGTGATCCGCCCGACCGTGACCGCGCCATGTCGGCGCTGCGGCGCGCCGTGGCGCTCGGCGTCACCTTCATCGACACCGCCGACTCGTACGGCCCAGACGTCAGCGAAACGCTGATCGCGCGGACCCTGTACCCGTACCCCGACGACCTGGTGATCGCGACCAAGGGCGGCCTGGTGCGGCCAGGGCCGGGACGCTGGAAGCCTGACGGCCGCCCTGAGCACCTGCGCCGGGCCTGCGAAGGCAGCCTGACCCGGCTCCGCGTCGACCGGATCGACCTGTACCAGTTCCACCGGCCAGACCCGGCCGTGCCGATCGAGGAGTCGATCGGCACGCTCGCCGAGCTCAAGGCCGAGGGCAAGATCCGCCACATCGGGGTATCGAACGTGTCCGAAGAGCAGCTTCGCGCGGCGGAACAGATCGCACCGGTGGTGTCCGTGCAGAATCGCTACAACACCGCGGACCGGTCGTCGGAATCGATGGTGGACCTGTGCGAGCAGGAGACACGCGTGTTCCTGCCGTGGGCGCCGATCCAGCAGTCCGGTGCCAGCCAGCCGGTCGCCGACGCCGCCAGGAGCCACGGTGTCAGCCCGCGCCAGGTTGCGCTGGCCTGGCTGCTGGCGAGGTCGCCGCAGATCCTGCCGATTCCCGGCTCCGGATCTCCGGAGCATGTCGAGCAGAACGTGCTAGCCGCGAGCATCGAGCTGAGCCCGGACGAGATCGTGGCGATCGCCAAGATGGGCTGAGCACGCCTAGAGGAACTGGCCGGAGGCGTGTCCCGCGTTCCCGTTCCACGCCACGGCCATGACCTCACCGGGATCGAGCACGGTCCACCCGGTCTCGCGATCGAGGCGGACCAGGCCGTCCGGCCGCACCTCGACGCCGGTCAGCTTGTTGTCGGTCACGGCGAACCCGATCTGGCCGATCCCCCTGGCAACCACGAAGATCGACCCCGGCATGCCGATGAGAGGCTTGAGCAGGTCGCAGATCGTCTCGCCGGTCATATGCCATCACCTCCGATGCCGCTACCAGCAGGATGCCCCTTCCCGGCAGCCGCAAGCCAGTCCCGGCCGGCCGCACGCCCGCGGTGGCGGCCACCGGCGGGCGGCCGCCTGTCACCCGGCACGGGCGATGCCCGTTCTTCTGCCGCCGTCTCATGATGCAGCAGTGATCAGGGAACTGGGCGACCTGCCGGCGGGAGTCATCGGTTTCGAGGCATCGGGCACACTGCGCGCCGAGGACTACCGCGACGTCGTCGTCCCGGCGCTCGTGCGTGCCTCGGCCAGCGGCGAAGTCAGGTTCGTGATCATCATTCCCGAGTTCCACGGGATGTCGGGCGGCGCCCTGTGGGAAGACCTCAAGGTCGGCATCGACAACCTCCGGGCGTGGAAGCGCATCGCCCTGGTCACCGACATCGAGTGGATGAAGCACGTGACCAGGCTGTTCGGCTGGATGACACCGGGTGAGCTCAGGCAGTTCCCGCTGATGCGCCGGGACGAGGCGATCGCCTGGGCCGCGTCCGGCGCGCCGAACTCGCACCGGTGACCCGCCGCGGTCAGCTCACCCTGATCAGCAGCTTGCCGAAGTTCTTGCCGTCGAGCATGCCGAGGAATGCCTCGGGCGCGTTCTCCAGCCCGTCGACGATGTCCTCCCTGTACTTCAGTGACCCGTCGCGGACCCAGGGCGCCGCGCGTTCGAGGAACTCCCCCAGGAGGTCGGCGACGAACTCGCTCTGGATGAACCCGCGGAGTGTCAGCCTCTTGCGCAAGATCGCCGACATCAGCGCCGGCGTGCGGTCCGGTCCGGCTGGCAGCCCGGGTTCGTTGTACATGGCGACGAGGCCGCACACCGGGACGCGGGCGAAGGGGTTCAGCCGGGGGAAGACCGCGTCCCAGACGTGCCCGCCGACGTTCTCGAAGTAGACGTCGATCCCGTCGGGAGTGGCCGCGGCGAGTTGCGCGTGCAAGTCGCCCGCGCGATGGTCGATCGCCTCGTCGAACCCGATCTCGCTCAGGTAGGCGACCTTCTCCGGCCCGCCGGCGATGCCGACCGTCCGGGCGCCGAGGATTTTCGCCAGCTGCCCGACCGTGGCCCCTACCGGGCCGCTCGCCGCCGCGACCGCGACCGTCTCGCCCGCCTTGGGCCTGCCGATCTGGGTCAGGCCGGCGTACGCGGTGAACCCCGGCATGCCGAGCACGCCGAGCGCTGTCGTTACGGGCGCCCGTCCGGGGTCGAGCTTGCGAACCGTGGCGCCCTTCTGCACGCCGTACTGCTGCCAGCCCGTGTAGGCGAGCACCACGTCGCCCGGCTTGAGGCCGGGATCGTTCGACTCGACGACCTCCCCGACAGTGCCGCCGACCATCAGGCCGCCCACCTCGACCGGCGGTGCGTAGGACGGCGCGTCGCTCATCCGGCCGCGCATGTACGGGTCCAGCGACAGGTACTGGGTGCGGATGAGCACCTGCCCGTCTCCGGGCGAGGGCACCGGCCCCGGGGCAATGGTGAAATTGTCGGTCGTCGCCCTGCCCGTCGGCCGCGAAGCGAGCCGGATCTGCAGGTTCTTCTGGTCCGCCATGGCCGCAGCGTACGCCACCGGCCGAGACCGCGTGACAGCGCCGCCGGTGTAAAGCTACTTTTACATCATGCGAAATCGTGTCCGGGAGCTGCGTATCCAGCGGGACATGTCCCAGGCGGAGCTGGGGGCCGCGCTGGGAGTCTCCCGGCAGACGGTGATCTCGATCGAGAGCGGCCGTTACCTGCCGTCGCTGCCGCTGGCCTTCCGCATCGCGCGGTTCTTCGGCATGACCGTGGACAAGATGTTCGACCCGGAGGATGAATGACCCCGCGGCGGTGCGCAGGCCGGCGGAGCCAGGGGTCCCGGGTGCGGAGACGGCCGGGATCGTTCGGGATAAAATTCCTGGTCATGGACGACGTCGCCGGACTGCCCGCGGTCGCGCCCCGGGCGGCGTCGTGATCGCCCGTGCGGCGCTCTGCCCGTCGCCGCCGCTGCTCGCCAGGGAGCTCAACGGGCGGGAGCCCGTCCTGCCCGAGCTGCGGGACGCGTGCACGGCGGCCGCCGGGCGGCTCGTCAAGGCCGATTGCGAGCTCATCGCCGTCGTGGGGGCCGGCGGCGTGACCGCGGCCTGGGACCCTGACGACCGGCTCGATCTGTCGGTGTACGCGCCGTCGGCTGGTGCTCCCGCGGGCAGTCCGGGGCTGCCGCTCGCGCTCGGCCTCGGTGCCCTGCTGCTCGACAGCGCGGGATATGGCGGGCCCCGGCTGCTGCAGGCGATCGGCGAGTCCGAGCCGCCAGCCGCGTGCCTGCGGCTCGGCGCCAGGCTCGCGACCGCGGCGCCGCGGGTCG
>JASHXJ010000296.1 GCA_030043595.1 Trebonia sp. | reverse complement strand
CCGGACTGCCCGGAGGCGGCCGGGTCGCCCGGGGCGGCCGGCGCGCCCGGGGCGGCCCCTGGCGCGCAGATGGCGGACGAGGCCGTTCCCGGGGCTGGCAGCCGCGGGAACGGCCAGCAAGGGAGTACCAGGCGATGAGCATACAGAGCGCGGTCCGGCCCCGGGCAGCACTGCGCACGGCCGGGCGGCTGGCCGGGCGGCACAAGCTCATCACCGCTACCGTGGCGGTGTTCGCGGGCGCCGTCATCGCGGTCAGCCTCGTCACCGCCGGCTCCGGCAGCAGTCCGCCCGACTACCCGGTCGCGCCGGGCTTCACGATCACCGCCCTCGGCCAGGCCGGCCAGCACATATCGCTGAGCCAGTACGCGGGCAAGCCGCTCATCGTGAACTTCTGGGCCTCCTGGTGCTCGCCCTGCCAGCAGGAGACGCCACTGCTCGCGCACTGGTACTCCGCGCAGCACGGGCACGTCATCGTCGTCGGGCTGGACGAGAACGACAACGCGGCCAGCGCGCTGACGTTCGCGCACGCCAAGGGCGTGACCTACCCGATCGGCACCGATCCTGGGCTGGCCGCGGCCAACGCCTACGGCGTCGTCGCGCTGCCGCAGACGTTCTTCCTCAACGCGCAGCACCGCATCGTCGACCGGGTGTACGGCGCGGTAACGCTGGCCGACCTCGCCAAGGGCGTCCGCCTCATGGACGCCCCCGGCTCGTGAGACAAGGAACGAGGAGGCACCGGTGGACTCCCCGGCGAAGACCGAACCGCCCTTCGTGCCGCTGCGGCACACCGGCTGGGCATCGCGGCGCACCCCGCTATGGATATTCGCCGCCATCATCGTGCTGGCCGCTGGCGCGGTGCTCGTGTCGCTGTCGCACAAGCCGTCCCAGGCGCAGCGGGCCAGCGACCTGGCCGGGTACTTCAGCGACGTGAACGCGGGCATCGAGTCGTGCGCGGGCGGCGTCCGGGACTCGCTGACGGCGCTGCGCAGCGTCGAGGCGGGCAACGCGGCGAACGCCTCCGCGGCCGCCGGCATCCTCGCGTACAACGCGCAGAACTGCTCGCCGGCGAACAACGAGCCGCTGTCGGACTTCACCAGCTACCAGGTGACCGAGTCGCTGGCCGCGTACCCGCTGAATACGGCCGACAACGATGTCGTCACCTGGGCGTTCCCCGACGCGATGAACGCGCAGCTTGACATGCTCGCGGTGCTGCGGGCCGCCAGCCCCGGCGCGCGCGCCACGGCGAACACCACGCTGCAGGCGGCGCTGCGGAAGATGGACGCGGAACGGGCCGCGATCTACGCCATCTGGCATGCCGCGGAGCGCGGCACCGGCTCGACCGCTTCGCTCCCTTATCTACCGACTTGACGTATCCGGCCTGGTCACGGCAGGAGTGATGGGATCGCCTGCGGGAAAATCAGATAGGTGTGACATCGCACGAGCCCGGACGCGCACCGCGCGGCCGGGCGGTCATCCCGCTGGTCGTCGTGCTGCTCGGCGTCGCGCTCGGCGCGGCCGGCGTGCTGCTGCTGCGCCCGTTCGGGACGCCAGCCGCTGTCTCGTCGTCCAGCCTGACCGGGCGGGCGGGCGGAGCACTGAACGACCAGGCGGTCTACGACCGGCTCGAGCCGAGCATCGTCGACGTCACCTCGACCCTGCGCTATGACGATGAGACCGCCTCGGGCACGGGATTCATCGTCAACGGCGCGGCGGCCCTCGTGCTCACCAACAACCACGTGATCAGGGACGCGACGTCGGTCAGCGCCACGCTCACCGCGACCGGCAGGACTTACCCCGCCAGGATCGTGGGCGCCGACGTCGGAGCCGACATCGCCGTGCTCCAGCTCCAGGGGGTGACCGGGCTGACCGCCGCTCCGCTCGGCGACTCCGCCACCGCGACGCTCGGCACCCCGGTCCTGGCGATCGGCAACCAGGCCGGCCAGGGCGGCACGCCGACCATCGCCCCTGGCATCATCAACAGCCTTGACCGGACGATCCAGGCGGACGACGGCGCGGCGGGGTTCACCGAGATACTGCACGGCATGCTGCAGACCAGCGCCCAGATCGAGCCGGGAGACTCTGGCGGGCCGCTGGCCGACGCGGCGGGCCTGGTGATCGGCGTGGACACGGCGGCCGGGACGGGGACAGCGGCGGTCGGCTACGCGATCCCGATCAACGCGGCGATGGTCGTCGCGCGGGAGATCGAGGCCGGTCACGCCGGCCCCGGGATCACCCTCGGGACCAGCGGCTTCCTCGGTGTCGTTGTCCCGTCAAGCTCGAGCCCGAGTCCGCGGCGGCAGATGCAGGAGGAGCACGAGCTGGCGGCGGACGGCGGTTCCGCGTCGCGGCCGCCCGGCTGCCTCAGCACCGAGGCGGCAGCGGGGGTGCCCGCGGCAGTCGCCCCAGCTCGTTCGGGGGCCCTGGTTGACGGAGTGCTGTGCGGCACCGGTGCCGCGGCGGCCGGAATCACCGCGGGGGACGTGATCACCATGGCCGCCGGCCACGCGGTCTCCTCGCCGGACGGGCTCACCGCCATCGTGAGCGGCTGCCGCCCGGGGACGCTCGTCGCCGTCACGTGGGTCAGCACCTCGGGAGCCACACGGACGTCGCTGGTCCGGCTTCAGGTCGCCCCCGCGGTATGACGCCGCGGGACCATGGCACGGCATCGCCTGGCCCGCCGGGGCAGGCATATCCAGCGGCAACGCAGAGTTGAACCTATGGCGAAATCCAGGCGGACGTGCCAGCGCAACCCGGAGCGGGCCCTCAGCTTACGTCCAGGTTGGGAACGCTTACTAGAGGATGACGGCGCGCGGCTAGGCGCCGGCCGGCGAGACAAGACGACGTACGCTGTTCACGGCGAAGGCGAGAAGATGCAAGACAACGACAGCGGTAGCGAGCAGCAGGGCAGCTGGCAGCCACCGGAGTACGTCAGCCCGTGGATATCCGCGTCAGGATCCAGTGACGCCCCCGGTACCGATGGCACGTCCGATTCGAACGACACGATCGCGTTCGGCAGGGACGAGTTCGACAGGGACCAGTTCGACAGGGACGAGTTCGACGCGCGGGGTCAGTACGTCAGGTCCGGCCAGCCCGACTACGGGCAGCCAGGCTACGGCCAGCCAGGCTACGGCCAGCCGGGCTACGGCCAGCCGGGCTCCGGCCAGCCAGGGTACGGCCAGCCGGGCTACGGCGAACCTGGGTACGGCCACCCAGGGTACGGACAGCCGCCCTACGGCGGCTACGGCGGCTGGAGTGGCGGCGGCCCCGGCGGCCAGTACCCGTGGGGCGGCTACGGTGCACCGCCACCGCCGCCGCAGGGGCCGCGGTTCACCAGGTTCCTGGCATACGTGGCGGTGGCCGCGCTCGCGGCCGGCGTCGGCGCGGGCGCGGCGATCGCACTGAACCACACGACCTCCACGCCGTCGGCGCTGTCGGGCAACTCGAACCCCGGCGGCAGCTCCGGCCAGACGAACCCGAACGGCGGCGGGACCGGGTCCGGCCAGCAGAACCCGTACAACCCGTACGGGCAGGGGGGCACCGGCGGGACTGGCGGCACCGGGGGCACAGGCGGCACCGGAGGCACCAACAGCGGCACCGGCCCGCTGAACGTGCAGGCGCTCGCCAGCAAGGTCGATCCTGGCATCGTCGACGTGACAGCGGACCTGAAGTACAGCGACGAGACCGCCGAGGGCACCGGCATGATCATCTCGGCTAACGGCCTGGTGCTGACGAACAACCACGTGATCGACCAGGCGACCAGCGTGTCGGCGACGCTCGTGGTATCCGGCAAGACGTACACGGCGCAGGTCGTCGGCTACGACTCCACCGACGACGTCGCGCTGCTCCAGCTCGTGGGCGCCTCCGGCCTGACGACCGTGACGCTCGGCAACTCCAGCAAGGCCAAGGTCGGCGAGGCCGTGCTCGCCCTCGGCAACGCCGGCGGCCGCGGCGGCCTCCCGTCGACCGCGGAGGGCACGATCACCGCCCTGAACCGCACCATCCAGGCCAGCGACAGCGGCTCGGACACGAGCGAGACCCTGCACGGCATGGTGGAGACGAACGCGCCGATCGAGGAGGGCGACTCGGGCGGGCCGCTGGTCAACTCGGCCGGGCAGGTCATCGGCATGGACACCGCGGCGGACACGTCCGGCTTCGGCTCGCAGCAGACAGTCGGCGTCACCGGGTTCGCGATCCCGATCAACACGGCCGACGCGATCGCTGATCAGATAGCCGCCGGGCACGCGAGCACGACCGTCCACATCGGCCTCGCCGGCTTCATCGGCATCAACATCGCGGATGCCAGCGACCCAAGCGACTGCGCGGGCAACGGCGGGTTCGGCGGGTTCGGCGGCGGGTTCGGCGGCTTCAGCCCGGCGGTCAGCTCAGGCGCGCTGATCTGCAACGTCTTCCAGGGCACGCCGGCCGCCTCGGCCGGCCTGGACACCGGGGACGTCATCATCGCGATCAACGGGCAGTCCGTCACCTCGGCGGACTCGCTGACGAACCTGGTCGCGAACGACCACCCCGGGCAGCAGCTGACCGTCACCTACGTGGACACCAACGGCGACAAGCACACCGCCACCCTCACGCTCACCGCGCTGGCCAAGTAGCAGCCGCAGGCAGGCATCACGGCGCGCTAGCCGGCGGACAGCCAGGCGCGCAGCCGCGACTCGCAGTCGGCGATCGCGGCGACCTCGACGTACTCCCCCGGGGTGTGCGCGATCTCCGAGATGCCAGGGCCGTAGTTGACCGCGGGGATGCCAAGCTCGGCGAACCGGGCGACGTCGGTCCAGCCGAGCTTGGCGCGCGGCGCGCCGCCGATCGCGGCCGCGAACGACGCGG
>JASHXJ010000295.1 GCA_030043595.1 Trebonia sp. | reverse complement strand
AGCCGAGCTAGCCGACCGCGCCGCCGCCGCCTACGGCGAGGAAGCCGCCAGGGAGATCACCGCCCACCTCGCGGGCTAGCCAGCCCCGTGGTCCCAGCCCGCGGATTCCCGGCCCCCGGATCCCAGCCCGCGGATCCCAGCGCCGGTCCCAGCCCCGGGCCCCAGCCCCGGATCCCAGCCCCGGGTCCCAGGACTCCAAGCCCCAGGCCCGCGGACCCCAAGCCCCAGGCCTCGTTCGTCACGCCAGTCCCTCCCGTCGGCTTTGTATGCGTCCCGACCATTTTCGACGCCGTTTTGTCCCGATATGTCGTGCCGAACGCATACAAAGGCGAACAGGCGAGGCTGATGTGACACCGGCGGCCGCGCCGCGACAGCCTCACGAGCCGCATTTGCACGACAGACCACAGAACGAATCCCAGGCTGGCCGTCTGCGGGCGGAACGACACACCGAGACGCGGTACGAAACCCGGGGTATCCGCCCCGTCGTGGCTACGCGTCGGCGAGGCCGATAGAAAAGGCGGCCTCGAGGTCGTGCCTGGAGTAGGTGCGGAACGCGATGTGCGTCTGGGTCGCCGTGACGCCGGGGACCTTGTTGAGCCCGCCAGGGATCACGTCGGCGAGCTCGTCATGCGCCCGCACCCGGACGATCGCCACCAGGTCGTAGTCACCGGTGATCGAGTAGACCTCGCTCACCGCCGGGATCTGCGCGATGACCTCGGCGACTTCGGGGATGCGCTGGATCTCGGCCTTGATCAGGACGATGGCGGTGACCACGGGCTGCCTCCGGGTTTCGTTGGGTGCGGCGCACCGTCCGGTAACGCGGCTACCTTATCTCTCCGCCATCGCAACAGCGTGCGTAGTGCCCGCGTCCTGCTGCGCGCCGTCCGCCCGCCCGCGGCCGGCACCGGGGGCACTGTCGCCGCCAGCCCCGCCTCCGCCTCCGCCTCCGCCTCCCGCTCGTCAAGCCACACCGCGAGCTCGCCGAGCGTGTGGACCTCGCGGTCGGCCAGCCGCAGCAGCAACTGCCACAGCACCCCCGCGGTGGCCCGCGCGTCAGCGAGCGCCCGGTGCGATGGCCGCGCCGGGATGCCGAAGTAATCGGCGAGCGTGCGCAGCTTGCAGTCAGGCACCTCGTCCGGGGTGGCCATCAGCTGCCTTGCCAGCCGGACCGTGTCCAGTACCTCGAAGCCGGGCCATGGCAGCCCGGCTGCCTCGCACGCCGCGGTGAGGAAACCGACGTCGAACCGGGCGTTGTGCGCGGTGAGCACGCTGCCCCGCGCGAAAGCCAGCAGGCCGGGCAGGACCGCCGCGACCGGCGGCGCGACGGTGAGCATCTGGTCGCTGATCCCGGTGAGCTCGGTGATCGGCGCGGGCACCGGGGTCCCCGGGTTGACCAGCGACGAGAACTCGGCGACGACCTGGCCATGGCGGAGCAGGACCGCTCCGATCTCCGTGATGCCCGCTTCCTCCGGCGACCAGCCGGTCGTCTCCACGTCCACCACCGCGAAGTCCAGATCGCGGAGCCTGAGGCCGGCGGTGCCCGGCACCCGCGAGCTCTCGCTGGTTTCTGTCACGTTCACCACGGTAAGGGCGGGCACTGACATTCCGGCGGCTCGGATCCCCTCGAATGTCAGTGCCCGCCTTTACGGTGTGTGCTATCGGTCACGGCAGCGTATAGCCGGACATGAAGCACGAGGAGCAGGAAATGACTATCGAATGCGGCCGGTGCGAAGCGCGCGGCCTCGCCTGCGGCAGCTGCGCCGCGGCGGTCATCGCGGCAGAGGAGCCCGAGCTCGGCCCCGCCGAGCTGCGGGCACTGGCCGTGCTCGCCAGCGCGGGGATGATCCCGCCCCTTCGCTACGCGCCGCACATGGCACAGGCCTCATGACCTGAGGCGAGGGATTATACGAAGCCGTATTCGTCGCAGAGAGTAAATCGCGCGCCCGTAACCAGAACGTCGGGATTGCTGGAATCGGTTGAAGCGCCGCAGCTTACTCAATAGCCTAGCCACAGCTTGATATCGCGCCTGTCTGTGGTCACTACACACGGTGACGGCGGACTGGCTACCGACCAGGCGTGGAAACTGTCCGGCGAGAGCACGGTGAAGGAGCGTGGCAGTCACGTTGCGTACGCGGCTTGTGACCTATGTGTCAAAAGCACGGCGAGGCGTCGTGGTTGGCGTCGTCTTCCTGCTGGCCGGCGGGCTGGCCACCGGCATCTCGCAGGTCGCCGGGGCTGAGCCCCAGCCAACCATCAGCCAGGTGCAGGCCCGGATCAACGTGCTGACCGCCGAGTTCAACAAGGCCGTCGAGCAGTACGACGAGGTCGTGCAGCAGCTGGGCGCCGCCAAGGCCAGGCTCGCCCAGGTGAACAAGGAGATGGCCAGCGACCAGGACAAGTACAACGCGGCACGGGTGAAGGTCGTGCAGATCGCCGACGCCGCCTACGAAGACTCCGCCGCGACCTCGCTGGCGGGCCTGCTCACCTCGAACGACCCGGCCCAGGTTCTCGCCGAGGCGTCCATGGTCACGCAGCTGACCGGCGAGCGCAACCTGGAGACCCAGCTCTTCCTCGACGACGCGCAGCAGCTCGGCTCCGTGCAGGCCGAACAGCAGCGCACCGAGTTCGGCATCAGCGAGCTGGTCCAGCAGCGGGCGAACACGAAGAACTCGATCGCCAAGCTGCTGGACAGCGAGAAGGCGGAGCTCGACACGCTGACCGCGCAGCAGCAGGCCGCGGTGCAGCAGAACACGATCGGCGGCACCGGCGGCTCTACCGCTCCCGAGTCGTACCCAGGTCCCACCGGCACGGAGGCCGACGCGGCGGTCGCCTACGCCTACGCGCAGCTCGGCTGCCCGTACGTCTACGGCGGCACGGGGCCGTGCGTGGACGGCTTCGACTGCTCCGGCCTGGTGATGCAGGCCTGGGCGCACGCCGGCGTCACGATCCCGCGCGACACCTACGAGCAGTGGGCCGCGCTGCCGCATATCTCCGCGTCCTCGATCCAGCCCGGGGACCTGCTGTATTACAACGGCATCGGGCACGTCGCGATGTACGTCGGGGACGGGTACATCATCGACGCGCCGGAGCCGGGCATGGATGTGGAGAAGATCCCCATGGACACGCCCTGGTACGCCGACAACTTCGACGGCGCCGCCCGCCCCTGACCGTAAGACCCGGCGCGTGGCACCCCTATACTCAGGGGCGCCATGCGCCGCACGCTGATCGTCACGAATGACTTCCCGCCTCGACAGGGCGGCATCCAGTCGTTCGTGCACGCGCTGGCCCTGCACCTGCCCCCGGACCGCGTCACCGTCTACGCGCCGAAGTGGGACGGCGCGCGCGAGTTCGACGCCCGGCAGCCGTTTGAGGTGGTCAGGCACCCGACGTCGCTGATGCTCCCGGTCCCGTCGGTTGTCCGCCGGGCGACCGCGATCGCCAGGGCGCAGGGCACGCAGGCCGTCATCTTCGGCGCCGCCGCCCCGCTCGGCCTCATCACCCCCGCCCTGCGCCGCGCGGGCGTCGAGCGGGCCGTGGCGATCACGCACGGGCACGAGGCTGGCTGGGCCGCGCTGCCCGGCGCACGGGCCCTGCTGCGCCGCATCGGCGACGAAACCGACGTCGTCACGTACCTGGGGGAGTACTTCCGGGTCCGGCTCTCCGGTGCGCTGTCCCCGGCGGCCGCCGCCCGCATGACGCGGCTGCACCCTGGCGTCGACGCGGCGCACTTCAGCCCCGACCCCGAGGGCGGCCGCGCCGTCAGGGAGCGCTACGGCCTGGGCGGTCCCGGCCGCCCGGTCGTCGTCTGCGTGTCCCGCCTCGTGCGCCGCAAGGGCCAGGACACGCTGCTCCAAGCGTGGCCGCGGGTACAGCAGGAGGTCCGCGACGCCGCTCTCCTCATCGTCGGCGGCGGTCCGTACTCCGCTCATCTCCATCATCAGTCGCAACGGTCCCGGCTTACTCACTCGGTCCGCTTCACCGGCCCGGTTTCCGCCGCCGAGCTCCCCGCGCACTACGCGGCCGGGAACGTCTTCGCGATGCCGTGCCGGACCAGGCGCGGCGGGCTCGACGTCGAGGGCCTTGGCATCGTCTACCTGGAGGCGTCGGCGGCCGGGCTGCCAGTGCTGGGCGGCGATTCCGGCGGCGCGCCGGACGCGATCCTCGACGGGGAGTCCGGCTACGTCGTGCCCGGCAGGGACGTCGGGGCGGTCGCGGACCGGCTCATCGCGCTGCTGTCCGACCCCGCCACCGCCCGCGCGATGGGGGAGAAGGGCCGGGCCTGGGTGGAGCGCGACTGGTCCTGGGATCTCACCGCGGCGCGGCTGCGCGCCATCATCGACTCGTAGCCGCCTACGCGTACAGCGCCTCGATGTCCTGCGCGAACTCCTTGGCCAGCACGGAACGGCGGATGCCCAGCTTCGCGGACAGGTGCCCCTGCTCCTGGGTGAAGTCGACGTCGAGCACCCGGAACCGGCGGATCGACTCGGGGCGGGAGACCGCCTTGTTGGCGTCGTCCACCGCGGCCTGGATCTCCGCCAGCAGGTCCGGGTCGTCGCGCAGGTCGGCGACCGTGGCGCTGGCGGGCTTGCCGTGCCGTTCCTTCCACGGGCCCAGCGCCTCCGGGTCGATCGTGATCAGCGCGGCCACGTACGGCCGCCCGTCGCCGACCACCATGGACTGGCTGACCAGCGCGTGCGTGCGCAGCCGGTCCTCGAGCACCGCCGGAGCGACGTTCTTGCCGCCGGCCGTGACGATCATCTCCTTCTTCCGGCCGGTGATCGTGAGGAATCCCTGGTCGTCAAGCTCGCCGATATCGCCGCTGCGGTACCAGCCGTCCGGCGTGAAGGTGTCGGCCGTCGCCTGGTCATTGCGCCAGTAGCCGGGGAACACGGTCTTGCCCTTGATGAGCACCTCGCCGTCGTCGGCGATCTTGACGGCGAGACCGGGTATCGGCAGGCCGACGGTGCCGATCTTCTGCCGGTCCGGGTGGTTCACCGTCACGGCGGCCGTGGTCTCGGTCAGCCCGTAGCCTTCGAGGATGCTGATTCCCGCGCCACGGAAGAAGTGCCCGAGGCGCTCGGCCAGTGCGGCCCCGCCGGAGACCGCGAACTGCGCCTGGCCGCCGAGCGCGGCGCGCAGCTTGCGGTAGACGAGCCGGTCGAACAGGGCGTGCTCGGCGCGCAGCGCG
>JASHXJ010000036.1 GCA_030043595.1 Trebonia sp. | reverse complement strand
CAGGTTGTGCTGGAGGATCGAGGAGTAGGCCTTGACGTGCATCTCCTGCTCGCTCAGCGGCGTCATGACGAAGTGGGTGGCCAGGTGCTGGCGGCCGATGAACCAGCCGGGCTTGTCGTACCAGAGGTGGTTGAGCAGGATGCGCAGCTGGTCGTGGCCGCGGAAGATGCCCTGCGGCAGGTGCTCGAACGAGCAGTCCTCGGCGAAGCAGGCGAGGACCTCCTCGGCGTCGCCCGTGTTCAGGCCCCAGGCGTAGTAGGCGAACAGCTCCTGGATCTCGAGGCGGTCCTCGACGGGGATCTTGGGACGAGGCATGTTATGCGTCTCCTTTCGGCAGGCCGAACACCGTCTCGGCGTTGGTCTGGTAGAACTGCTTCTTCTCGGCCACCGTCAGCGGCAGGTCGTCCTGCCAGCGGACCTCGTCGACCAGGTACTCGTAGGGGTAGTCCATCGCGTACATCACCCGGTCGGGACCGAGGACCTCGCGGCAGAACAGGATCGCGGGCCCCCAGGCCATGCCGCTCGTGGTGACCCAGATGTTCCTTCTGAGGTACTCGCTGGGCTTCAGCTCCAGGGGCTTCATCGCCTCGTACCGGCCGGACCTGACGGTGGCGCCGTGCATGTAGTCCAGGCGGTACATCCAGAACGGGAGCGCCTCGCCGAGATGGCCGACGACCATCTTCAGGCGCGGGAACCGGTCGAAGACGCCCTTGGTGATCAGCCGCAGCAGGTGCGTGCCAGTCTCGACCGCGAACCCCCAGATCGCGCCGTCCAGTCCGGCGTCGAGCATCGGCTGGATGAAGTTCTTAGGCGCGGTGTTCGGGTGCAGGTAGATCGGGGTGTCCAGGGCCTGGGCCGCCTCGAAGATCGGGGCGAACTTCGGGTCGTCGAGGTACTCGCCCTGGGTGTGGCTGTTGATGATCACGCCGTGGAAGCCGAGCTCGTTCTTGCCGCGCTCGATCTCGCTGGCCGAGTACCGGGGATCCTGCGGGGCGATCGCGGTGAGGCCGGAGAAGCGGCCGGGGTGCTTCCTGCAGGCCTGCGCGAGCTGGTCGTTGGCCAGGGTGGCCTGTTGTCTCGCGATGTCTTTCGGGAGCGGCTGGGCGCCGGGCGAGGTCAGCGAGAGGACCGCCCGGTCGATGCCGGCTTCGTCCATGGCCTTGAGGCGCCTGTCGCCGAGGTCCTGGAGGGACTCAAGGACGAACCGGGGCCGCTCGGCGGTGGCCGTGCCGTAGAAGGACCAGAGCGAGCGGAACCCTGGGTCGTCGAATTCCGGGTCATCGAGCAGCCCGAGCCAGAGCTTGATGATCTCCGGGGTGGCGAACGCCTCTTCGGTGGCGATCCGCAGGTAACCCTGCGCGCCGCCGGTCCTGGGGGCGGGCGTGTCGGTCGGCGGGAACGTCGGGCGGGTCACTGCGCTGCTCCTTCGGTCGCTCCTTCGGCGGTGTGCCGTTCGATGAACCGGCTCAGCGCGGTGCCGAGCGCCGCCTCGTCGACGCCGAGGCTGCCGATGGCCGACATGTGGTTGTGGCCGTCGACCCAGACCATGTCGGGCATGGTCTTGTGCTTTTCCTGCCAGGCGGCGACGATGCCGGCCGCCTGGGCGTGGAAGATCGCCGGGTCCCGTTCGGCCACGCTGAACAGGAGCGGGACCGGGGAGTCGAGCAGGCCGTGCACCGTGGAGGCCGCTTCGGCGGGCGTGTCACCGTAGTAGACGTGCTCGGGCCCGGTGCGACTGGCAGGGTCCAGGTCGTAGATGCCCGACAGGAGCCCGGCCCCGCTGACGCCGGCCAGGCTGCCGCCGCCCTGCCCGGCGACGTAGGAGGCGACGTGCACCGCGCCGGCCGAGTTCCCGGTGACCACGATCTTGTGCTTGTCGCCGCCGTACTGCCCGATGTTGTTCCTGATCCAGTCGACGGCGCCGGCTACGTCCTGCGCCCCGGCGGGCCACGTGTGCTCGGGAGCCAGCCGGTAGGTCATGGTCACGCCGACCCAGCCGTGCCGGACCGCCCACGCGCCGAAGAAGTCGTACCTCGGGGTGCCCGGGGCGTGCTTGTCGCCGCCGACGAACCCGCCGCCGTGGACGAACACGACAACCGGCGCAGGCTGGCTCGCTGGTTCGTCAGCGGTGTGCACGTCGAGGCGGTGCCGCGAGTTGTCCCCGTAGCTCAGGTCACGGTGGATCCGGGGCGCGGTGTAGCCGATCTTCTCGTGGAACGGGGTCAGCAGCGCCCACGTGGACTGCGCCAGCTGCGGCGTCACTTCCGGGTCCAGCGCCCTGAGCTGGGCGATCACGTCCTGCGGCAGTTGCTCCATCAAAGTCCCAGCGCCTTTCGCTGCTGCTCGAGCTCGGAGTCCGGAATCCAGTTGCCGTGGAAGCCGATCGGCACCCGGTGCGGGATGTGGATCGTCGCGACCGGGCCCGCCCGCAGGTCCTGCGAGTGCAGGATGACGACCTCGGCGGTCCTGGTGCTCATGTCGGTGACGTACGTCATCAGCCAGCCGTCGTCCTCGGCCGAGTCAGCGGTGCGGGGCACGAACACGGCCTCCATGCCGAAGCGGCCGGGGCCGTAGGCGTAGGACTCCTTGGTTTTCGCGTCCAGGTCCTGCTTGATCAGCGTGGACATGCCCTGGTCGCGGCTGCTGAAGTAGCCGTACCTGAACTTGCCGCCGGTCAGCCGGTCGTCGAGCCGCGGCATCTCCTGCGGCTGCTCGTCTATCGTCTGGACCTCGGTCTTGCCGGTGGCGGGGTCGATGAGGTACAGGTTCAGCTTGCCCTGCACCTCACCGGGGCC
>JASHXJ010000294.1 GCA_030043595.1 Trebonia sp. | reverse complement strand
ACGTAGATGCGGTTGCTGCGCAGGTCGGTCAGCGACCGCACGGACCGCGGCAGGTCCGGCACGAACTGGACGGAGAACCCGTGCCGGCTGACCACCGACAGCAGCATCCCCTGCGACAGCGCGCCGCCCGTGTACCCGGCACGCCGCAGCGCCTCGGCGGCCGCCTTCTCGATCGACTCGAAGTAGTTGTCGCGCTCCCGCATCGACGCGCGCAGTGCCGCGTTGGCCGCCCGCGCCTCCTCGGGCGTGGCGGTCGGCCGGGAGCGCTGCGCGCGCAGTTCGGCGGCGACCGCGACGAGGTGCTCGAGGACATCGGTCGGCACGCGCGCCCCCACCCGCAGCGTCGGCAGGCCGAGTGCGGCGTACGACGGGTCGCGCTGCGCCGCCTCCAGCGCGATCTCCAGCTGCGCACGACGGCTGGGCGGCTGCTTCTTGAGCAGCTCGGACACCGGAACCGACAGCGCCGCGGCGAGCTGCTCGACCAGCGAGAGCCGCGGCTCGCGGCGGCCGTTCTCGATCAGCGACAGCACCGAGGGGGTCCGGTCGACGCGGGCGCCGAGCTGGGCGAGCGTCAGCCCGCGGGCGCGGCGCGCGTGGCGCAGCCGCTGGCCGAAGGTTGCAAGGTCTAGACCTTCGGTCTCTACCAATTTTCGCGATTCTTTCATCGTAAAAAAGAGTAACACATGTCCGTTCGGAAAAAAATGAAGATTTTTACGGACCTTAGTCCTCGGTTTCGGCGACTCGGGCCCGCACCCTGTTAATACGGCCAGCGGGGCGAGCTGGCTCACGACTTGAAAGGCACATCATGGACACGATCAGCCAGCAGGCGGCCAATCTGTGCGACGAGTGGGAGACCGACCCGCGCTGGGCGAACATCAGGAGGACCTACACCGCCGAGGACGTGATCCGGCTGCGCGGCTCTGTGACGGAGGAGCACACCCTCGCGCGGCGCGGCGCGAGCCGGCTGTGGGAGCTGCTGCGGACCGAGGACGCCGTGCGGGCGCTCGGCGCGATCACCGGCAACCAGGCCGTGCAGATGGTGAAGGCCGGGCTGCAGGCCATCTACCTGTCCGGATGGCAGGTCGCGGCGGACGGGAACCTGGCCGGGCAGACCTACCCGGACCAGTCCCTGTATCCCGTGAACTCGGTGCCGCAGATGGTCAGGCGGATCAACAACGCGCTGCTGCGCGCCGACCAGATCACCTGGTCCGAGCGTTCGGCGGACAGCACGGCGCCGCGCGCCAACTGGCTGGCGCCGATCGTGGCCGACGCCGAGGCCGGCTTCGGCGGTGTCTTGAACGCGTTCGAGCTGATGAAGTCCATGATCGCGGCGGGCGCCGCGGGCGTGCACTTTGAGGACCAGCTCGCATCGGAGAAGAAGTGCGGCCACCTCGGCGGGAAGGTGCTCATCCCGACCGGGCAGCACATCAAGACGCTGTCGGCGGCGCGGCTCGCGGCCGACGTGGAGAACGTGCCGGCGCTCGTGATCGCGCGCACCGACGCGCACTCGGCCTCGCTGCTCACCGCTGACGTGGACGAGCGGGACCAGCCGTTCGTGACCGGCGAGCGGACCGCGGAGGGCTTCTACCGGGTGCGCAGCGGGATGGCCCCGTGCATCGCCCGCGGCCTTGCCTACGCCCCGTACGCGGAACTGCTGTGGATGGAGACCTCCACCCCGGACCTGGACGAGGCGCGCGAGTTCGCCGAGGGGATCAAGGCCGTCTACCCGGACCAGATGCCCGCCTACAACTGCTCGCCGTCCTTCAACTGGCGGGCGCACCTGGACGAGGACACGATCGCGAAGTTCCAGAAGGAGCTGGCCGCGATGGGGTACCGGTTCCAGTTCATCACCCTGGCCGGGTTCCACGCACTGAACCACTCGATGTTCTCACTCGCGCACGGGTACGCGCACGAGGACATGGCGGCGTATGTCCGGCTGCAGCAGGCCGAGATCGCTGCCGAGGGGCTCGGCTACACCGCGACGCGGCACCAGCGCGAGGCGGGCACCGGCTACTTCGACCTGGTCACGCAGGCGATCTCACCGAACGCAGAGACGACGGCACTCGCGGGCTCGACGGAGAGCGCGCAGTTCCGCTGACGGCCGCCACAAGCGGCCATGTGCAGCCGCCGCCTGACTCACTGCCAGGGGTCATCAGGCGGCGGCTGCACTAGCGGCGGCTGGGGCTGCGGCATCGTCGCGGTGCTCTCCGACCAGTCCGAGGAGATGAAGGGGCTGCCGGGGCCCGAGCTGAGGCCTGAGCCGGGGCCGGAGCCAAGGCCCGCGCCGGATGCCGCGGCGTCGCCGTAGGCCGACAGCCTGTAGGCCGGCTGGTCGAAGCCCGGCTGGCCGTAGCCGGGCGGCACGCGGCGCCGCCAGCGGGACGGGACGAACAGCGGGATGATCAGCACAAAGCCCACCGCGGCGAGCATCCCGTTGAAGAGCAGCGCCTCGAAGCCGGTGCCGAACGCGTCGTTCTTCAGCGGTATGTACCGCACCGCGCGCCGCACGCTCACGCCGTACAGGATGGTCCAGGCGATCAGCACCAGGCCGGGGAGCCCGGCGGCCAGCGGCGAGATCCGCGGCGCCGCCACCCAGATCCCGGCGAGGATCGCGGCGCCGGACAGGGCCGCGAAGGCCAGCAGGACATTGCTGCTGTGCAGCAGCGAGCCGCCGCCCGCGGGGAGAGCCGACACCGCTCCGTTCACCACGGGAAGGCGCAGCAGCCGCAGGTAACCCCAGGCCGCACCGAAGAACACCGCCGCCGCCAGCACGAGAGCGAGCCCGAAGCCAATGAGATGCCGCATATCGTCGCGCCTCTCTCTTCTTCCCTGCCGGTCCCTGCCGGCGTAGACCTGGCACAGACCCTGGTGGCACAGGCCAGCCGGCTGTCCGGCCTATCGTGCCGCCTGAGAGCCGGCGCGCGCAGCCAAACTTGATCCGGCGCGCGGGCGCTCCGGGGTCCGGCTGCGCGCCGCACCGACCCTGCTGACTATCCTAGGCGCGTGCGCGTCGACGAGATATTCAGGGCAATTGGCTCATTCGCCGTCCGGTTCCGCTGGGTCGTGCTGATCGTCTGGGTGGCCGCCTTCGTGGTGATACCGCGGGCGCTGCCGTCCCTGGCCAGCGTGACGCAGGGCAACAACAGCGCGTTCCTGCCCGCCAGCGCGCCCAGTGAGCAGGCGGCGCAGCTGGCGGCGCCGTTCGGGACCACGAACCTGATCCCGGTGACGGTGGTCGCGGCGGTCGGCACGGGCACGCTCACCACGGCCGATCAGGCCTGGCTGACCACGCTCTCGAACGACTTGCTCACGGTGCCCACGGTCGTCAAGGTGCACGACCTGGGGGTCTCGGCCCCGTCGGCGACGGTGAGCGGCCAGGCCGCGCAGCTTCTCGCGCTGTCCAACGTCAACACCAGCAACGACAACGCCATCACCAGCCTCATCGACACCATGCGGGCGACGATCAAGGGCGCCGCGCCGCCGGCGGGCATGCAGGTGCACCTGGCCGGCCAGTTCGCGGTCAACGTCGACCAGCAGAAGCAGTCCGGCACCACCGGCAACCAGGTGCAGGACATCTCGGTCCTGTTCATCATCGTCCTGCTGCTGCTGATCTTCCGGTCGGTGCTCGCGCCGTTCATCACGCTGATCCCGGCGGCCATGTCGGTGGCGATCTCCGGTCCGCTGGTCGCCGAGGCCGCCTACCACGGGCTCAAGGTCTCGCAGCTGTCCCAGCTGCTGCTGATCGTGCTGGTCCTCGGCGCGGGCACGGACTACGGGCTGTTCCTGGTGTTCCGCGTCCGTGAGAACGTGCGCCGCGGCGACCCATCCAAGGAAGCCGTGGTCAACGCGCTGACCAAGGTCGGGGAGTCCATCACGTTCTCCGCCTTCACGGTGATCGCGGCGCTGCTGTCACTGCTGTTCGCCACCTTCCAGATCTACTCCAACCTCGGCATCCCGCTGGCGATCGGCATCGGCGTGATGCTGCTGGCCGGGCTGACCCTGCTCCCGGCGCTGCTGGCCATCTTCGGCCGGGCAGCGTTCTGGCCGACGAAGAACCGCGCCGGGGCGGCCACAGCCGGCGCCTGGGGCACGATCGCGGCCCGGATCACGCGGCGGCCGGGCGCGGCGCTGGCGATCGGCGTGATCATCATGGGCGCGCTGTCGGTCGCGGTCGCCGGGTACGAGAGCGCCGGGTTCGGCGGCGCGATCTCGGCGCCGGCCGGTACCGACTCGGCGATCGGCACCACCCTGCTGAACAAGTACTTCCCGGCCTCCGCCGCCAACCCCACGAACCTCGTCTACACGCTTTCTGTGCCTGTCTGGCAGGACCCGCAGTCGATCGCGGCGGCGACCAGGCAGCTCGAGGCCAGCGGCGAGTTCACCGGGGTGACCGGTCCGCTCAACCCGGTCGGCGGAACCGGGTTCACCCCAGCGGAGTACGCCGAACTGCACGCCGCGCTCGGCTCGGGCCCGTTCTCGCCGACGCTCCCGGCCGCGCTGGCCGGCAAGATCCCGCCGCAGGTGTACCAGGAGTACCGGGCCACCGCGCAGTTCGTGGACACGGCCGGCACCACGATCCAGTTCCAGACCGCGCTGACCGCGGGCGACCCGTCCACGACGGCGGCGCTGCGGGCGGTCCCCGCGGTGCGGGCCGAGGCGGCGGCCGTGGTCCCGACCCTGCACGCCACCGCGTACGGCGTCGCGGGCGAGGCCCCCGCGCTTTACGACATCAGCGCGATCTCCAACAGCGACCTCGCGCACGTGATCCCGATCGCCATCGTCGTGATCGGCGTGCTGCTCGCGCTCGTCATGCGCTCGCTGATCGCCCCGCTGTACCTGATCGCGTCCGTCGCGCTTTCCTACTTCGCCGCGCTCGGCCTGGCGGTCCTCGTCTTCATCGAGATCGGCAACTCCGGCGGCATCACCTTCATCCTGCCGTTCTTGCTGTTCCTCTTCCTGCTGGCGCTCGGCGAGGATTACAACATCCTCGTGATGACCCGGATCAGGGAGGAGGCGCACCAGCTGCCGCTACGCGAAGCGGTTTCGCGGGCGCTCAGCGTGACCGGGACGACGGTGACCTCCGCCGGACTTGTGCTGGCCGGAACGTTCAGCGTGTTCGCCATCGTCGGCGGGCGCGGGTCGGGGGGCAGCCAGATCCGCGACGTGGGAATCGGCCTGGCCGTCGGGATCATCATGGACACGTTCGTGGTCCGCACCGTGCTCGTGCCCTGCACCGTGTGCCTGCTCGGCCGCTGGAACTGGTGGCCGAGCAAGCTCGTCAGCGCCGGGTCCGACTCGGTGGGGGCGAGCGCCGACGCGCTCGGGCTCAGGGAGAGCCCCGCGGGCGCCGATTCCGGGGGCGCGGCCGAGACCGACACCGCGGCCGAGACGGACTCGCGCGGACGCCCGTAGCAGCCGGGCATTCAGCAGCGAAGCCCCGCCTTTGTGCCCAGGCATGGTAAATGACAGCATGAACTCCTGACATGCCGGGCGGGGTGCTTTTCTTATCGGCCGCTGACCGGGAGACTCTTGACGAAGTGGTTCGGCACGGGCTGGCAGCGCCAGGCGGCGTAACGTACGGCGGATGCGGTCCGGGCAGCATGGAAGGACGTCGATGCAAGAACTGCGCTTCGTGGCGGTGAGCGAGGATGGCAGTTACGCTGTCCTCGCCGTCCCCGGACGAAGCGCGCGGTTCACCTTGCCGATCGACGAGCGTCTGCGGGCAGTCGCGCTCGGCCAGACCTCCCGGCTCGCCCAGTACGACATCGAAGTGGAGAGTCCCTTGCGACCCAAGGAGATCCAGGCACGGATCCGCGCCGGAGAGACGGCGGAAGAGATCGCCGACGCGGCCGGCATCCCGGTCGAGTGCGTGCGCTGGTTCGAAGGCCCGGTCCTCGCGGAGCGGGCCTACATCGCCGACCAGGCGCAGGCCGCCTCGGTGCGGCGGCAGGGTGATTCCGCGGGACCGGGGCCGCGGCTCGGCGACATCGTGCCCGACCGGCTGTCCGCGGCAGGCGCCGACCCCGAAGACGGCCAGTGGGACTCCCGAAAGCGCGGCGACGGCAACTGGCAGGTGCAGCTCACCTTCTCCGCTGGCGGCCGCCTGCACATCGCCGAATGGATCTTCGATCCCCGCCGCAGGCACGTGATGCCCGACGACGACAACGCCGCGCGCCTGTCGCTGCCCGACTCCGAACTGCCGCCGCTGCCCGCCAGCCTGCCCGGCGAGGCGACGGTGACGCCGCTCGCGCCGCGGCTGGGCGCCGCCGCCG
>JASHXJ010000293.1 GCA_030043595.1 Trebonia sp. | reverse complement strand
AACCTCCCCGAAATGCCTCCTTGGCTACGTATGTCCGGCTGCGCGGTCAGCCTGTCACGAAGAGTACTAGAGAACGGCCTCTGCTCTGGCTTTGGTTACAGTCGGCCCGCAAAACGGACGAAAACACCCCCGGGAGACGTCTCTCCCGGGGGTGTTTTGCCTGGTAGCGGGGGCGGGATTTGAACCCGCGACCTCTGGGTTATGAGCCCAGCGAGCTACCGAACTGCTCCACCCCGCGTCGGTGCAACCACTCTATGAACTCCCGCCCGCCAAGGCAAATCGGCCGCGCGCCGCGGAGGGGAGGACGAGCGAGGACCAGCGAGGACCAGCGAGGACCAGCGAGGATCTCGGCCGGCCAGCGCGCCCGGAGCGGCACCGGACCGCCCCGGCCGACGCTCACAGCCCCGTGCTGCCCTGCGCGGACCCGAGCGGCGCGGACATCCACACCGTGTACTGCGCCGGCCACGTCCCGGCCGGCGGTCCGGTCAGCACCGCCGCGTCCGCTGACGTCCGCAGCGAGACCACTTCCCGCGGCACGATCCCGAACAGCGACAGCCGCGACCGTGACGCGCCCAGCAGGACCGGGTGGCGGCTGGTCTGCTCGATGGCGGTCACCACCTGCTCGATGGTCACGGTGGACGCGCCTGCCACGGAAGCCGCGGGCTGACCGCACATGCCGCGCACCACCTCGCTGAACGAGTTCGCCGTCGCGGCGTCCACGAACACCACGCTCGCGTCGGAACCGATGGCCGAGCACAGATGCAAGACGGCCGCCAGCGAGCCGCTGTAGGTCGCGGACACGCCCACGCCGCGGAACTGCACCCGGCTGATGAACTTCGAGATGCCCGACGACTGCGCGGAGACCGACGCCTTGGGCGCGAGTCCGGGGTTCATCGACGTCACGAAGGCGGGAATCGCCATCGCCAGCACGCAGCACGCGCCCACGCCGGCGGCGGTCACCCGCCGCGCCCCCAGTTCGGCCGCGCGCGCCTTCAGCCGGGCCGACATCCACACCGCGAGCAGGATGAGCCCGGGCAGCACGACCGGGATCAGCCGGTGACTTGCCCAGGGCTGCGTGGGCAGCACGGCCGGGTCCCACAGGACGGTCACCACCGACCAGCCGATCACCAGCAGCGGCAATCCCCAGAGGCGGGCCGCCAGCACTGAGTCGCGCCAGGCCAGCGCGGCACGCACGATCCGCCGCGCGAGAAGGGCGGCGCCGGCGACGGCGAGCAGCACCGTCGGGATGCCGAGGTACCACAGCACCCAGTCCAGGCTGGACTCGTAGTACTGCCGCCGTCCGTCCACCGGCAGGTTCTCGAGCTTCTGCAGGCTCGCCACGTAGCTGATCGCGGCCGGGTCGGTCTGCCCGCGCACGGTCTGGAAGTACGGCCGGATCGCGAACCCGATCAGCAGCAGGACCGGGACCGCGAAGGCAGCACCCTGCAGGCACGTGGCCAGCGACGGCAGCTTCCACGTCTCGCCCTGCAGGCCGGGCACCTGGACCCGCGCCACGAGCACCCGGCGGACCCAGGCGCGCACCCCAGGGAACGCCAGCGGCGCGATCAGCGCGGTCACCAGGCCGAACCCGGCCGCGCACAGCCCGAACAGGTGCAGCTGGGACGACAGCGACGACAGGTACGGCCGCGCCAGCACCAGCCCCGCGTACAGCCCGCCCGCCACGCCAAGGAACAGCCCCAGGCCCAGCGGCCCGGCCTGCGGCCGCCGCGTCACGAACATCAGCGCGAGCACCGGGAACGCCGGCAGCAGGGTGCTGAGCGACCCGATGCTGACCAGGACAGTCAGGCCGAGCGCCAGGCCGCCGAACCCGGCGAGCGTCAGGCCGGCCGCGTAGCCATTCCGCTGGCGCGTCAGCACGAGCGAGTCGGTCAGCATGCACAGCCCGCCGAACAGCAGCACCTGGACCAGCGGCTCGCTGAACGGCGCCCGGCTCACGTACTGCTCGGGCAGGGTCAGCGCCAGCACCAGCGCGCCCGCGGCCCCCCAGCGCGGTCCCGCCAGCCGCCCCACCAGCCCGGCGAACGACAGCACGGCGCAGCCGCCGATCACCGGGCCCATCAGCAGCGCCCCCTGCACCCCGCCAAGCCAGGTCCCGGCGGCGAGCACCAGCGGCAGCCCGGGCATGAACCCGGGCGTCACCGTGCTCCCGGTCTGGTAAAAGCCCGTGCTCGCGAAGTTCAGCCCCGTGACCGACCCGAACGCCGCGGCCGACTGCGGTATCTTCGCCGACCCGTGCAGCGCGATCCAGTACCCGTACTGCAGGTAGGCGCCCGGGTCGCTGACCACGAAGACCTGCTGTGAGTTGCGGGCGACCTGCCACACCGCGAAGCCGACCGCGATCGCGACCGTGGCGAGCAGCGCGTCGACGGGCACGTCCTGCCGCCGCCGGGCACCGGAGCGGGCGGAGCCGGCGGGGCTGCCGGTTTCCGCCGCCGGCCCGGAATCGTCCAGCCGTTCCGGGGTGCCCTGCGGCTCGCCGAACCGCGGCCAGCCCACCGGAAGCTGCCGCATCGCGAAGTAGCACAGCGCCAGCGTCAGCGGCACGAACATGATCACCATCGGCACCGGCAGCAGCCGTCCGGCCAGCAGCATCGCGATCCCGGGCACCAGCCAGGCCACCGCCAGCAGGGCGGGCAGCTGGGTGACCGCCGCGAACAGCCACCCGGGAAGCCACCACAGGCGCACGGAAGCGCGCCGTGCCGCGGACGCCGCCGTGGCTACCGGCGCCGCGACGACCGCGGTAGCGGACCGCACTCCGGTGACCGTCCGTGCGCCCCGATCCGGTCCGCTACTGTTCGATTTGTCCCGAACGGACAGTGCCGGCTCCCCAGCGACAGTCCCTTCGTCCGCCTGTCGTGGACCACGCAGTCGTAGACGCACGCACCCCACTGTAAACCGGCAACCTCTGGCTAGCCTGCGCGCCCTGGCTGACCGGCGTGCACAATGAGGTGAATGGAGATCTACACAAGCTGGCACACGTGGCAACAGGCTGAACCACAGTTGCGCCGCATGCTGCCCGCGCAAACCTGCGACGCGGTGGCGAAGGCCGCGCAGTTCGCGATCCGCTACCACGGTGACCAGCGTCGGCCCACCGGGGCGCCGTACCAGGAGCACCTCCTGGAGGCGCTCGAGGTGCTCGTGCGCGGCGCCGGCGTGACAGACCCGGACGTGCTGTCGGCCGCCGTGCTGCACGACGTAGTGGAAGACACCCCGTGCACCATCGCTGACCTGCGGCGGGAGTTCGGCGACCGGGTCGCTGACATGGTCGGCTGGGTCACGATTCCCGAGTCTGACGACCCCACGGCGGCCAAGGAGGCGTACCTGGCGGGGCTGCGGAACGCCCCGGACGACGCGATCCTGGTCAAGCTGGCCGACCGGGCGAGCAACGTGCAGACGCTGCGCAACCTCAGCCCGGCGAAGCAGCGCGAGTACTACGCGCAAACGATGCGCTACATCGTGCCGCTTGCCGCGACACGATCCTGGTTCGCGACCTGGTACGCGAGCTGGCAGGAGGAACACCAGGATCTGGGGTGAGCGGCTCGTCCGGCCCGGTCCGGCCGCCCTCCGCGGCCAGCAGCCAGATCACCAGCGTCGCCGGGTAGATGAAATAGCCGAACCGCGTCGACGGGGCGAGCACGAACATGAGCGTCATCGCCCCGGAGAGCAGCAGGACCGCGCGCCGCACGGTTCGCGGCGGCCGGACGACAAGCGACACGGCGACCGCCAGGCCGGCCGCCACGAGCAGCACGACGACGATCAGGTGACCGACGTGCCCGGTCTCCGCGATGTCGTGGCCCGGCAGCGGGCTGGACGCCTGAGACGTGACGTGAGCCAGCCCGAGCGGGAACTTGATGGTGTTCTCCACCAGCGCCCTGGGATGGACAAGGAACGGGCCGAGGAAGGCGACGACCACGGCCAGCGCGGTCAGCGTGAACACGGCCGCCTGCCGCCTGCCGTCGCGGACCGCGAGCAGGGCGATCGCCACGAGCACCGCGGGCCACGCGGTCGCCTTCATCGCCGCCCCGACGCCGAGCGACAGCCCCGCGAGGACGGATCTGCGCTGCCACAGGAACGCGAAGCCGAGGCACAAGAAGGCGACCATGGGCACGTCGGTCCCGCCGACGGCCAGCTCGAACGCGATCACCGGGCTGGCCGCGATCAGCACCGCCCAGCGCCACGGATCCTGCGCGCCACCGCGGCGCAGCGCGTACCAGAAAACGACGATGAACACGACGCCGAACCAGATCCGCGGGTCTGTCAGCAGGCCGCCGCCGAAGATCGCTCGCGGCAGCCCGAACAGCGCCATGACGGGCAGGTACGGGTTGTAGACGTTCGGGTTCTGGGTGGCCGCGAGCGTGGCCGCGCTCGGGTACGGCGTGCCGTGGTGGATGAGGCTCTGCGCGGACTGCGCCACCACCGCGACCTCGGGCTGCTCGAGCGACTTGGCCGCCATCCAGACCAGCGGGACGAGCAGGCCTCCGCAGAACGACAGCCCGAGCGCGATGTCCGCGCCGCGCGCCTTCCAGGCCAGCGCCGCAACGAACGCCAGCGCGTAGCCGCAGGCCGCCACCGCTCCCCAGAGCCTGTGCACCGGGTCAGTGCTGAAGATCGCGACCAGCAGCGCCCAGATCGCGGATACGGCGAACACGCCGGCGAGCCAGCGGCGTTGCATGGCGGCCGGTGACTGCCACCCAGCACCGAGGCGAACGCCACCCATAACAGCGTGATACTACCTGTTCGGCTATCCGGGGCCGGATCAATGGTCGTGTCGCGGATCCCGTACCCCAGGGCGCGCCGGGGCCGGCACCACGCCGAAGTCGCCTGCGTCAATGGGTGAGCCGATACTCTGGTGCCATGGGGCGACTTGACGGCAAGGCCGCGATCATCACCGGCGGCGAGGGCAGCATCGGGATGGCGACAGCCCGCGCGTTCACGGCGGCGGGCGCGAGCGTCTTCCTGGCCGGGATCTCCGAGCCGGACCTCAAGACGGGCGCGGCCGAGCTCGGCGGGAGCGCAGCCTGGGCGGTGACCGATGTCACGGACTCGGCGCAGGTAAAGGCCGCGGTGGACGCCGCGATCGCGCGGTTCGGGCAGCTGGACGTCGTGGTCGCCAACGCGGGAATCGCCGGCGCGAACGCCCCCATCGCCGACTTCCCGGAGGACTCGTTCGACCAGACGATGGCGGTGCACGTGCGCGGCGCGTTCCTGCTCTGCAAGCACGCGGTGCCGCACCTGCAGGCGGGCGCGAGCGTGATCATCACCTCCAGCGTCGTGGGCCTGGTCGCCGCCCCGAACATCGCCGGCTACTCGACCGCCAAGCACGCCCAGGTCGGGCTGATGCGGACGCTCGCCAGCGAGCTCGCGCCGCGCGGCATCCGGGTCAACACGATCCACCCCGGACCGGTCGACAACGAGTTCCAGCACCGCATCGAGGTCGTCGCCACCGGCGCCGACCGGGACAAGGCGACCGCGATCTTCGATCAGATGATCCCGCTGGCCCGGCACGCGGCGCCGGAGGAGATCGCGCGGGCCATGCTGTTCCTGGCCAGCGACGACAGCTCGTTCATGACCGGGACGACGCTAGCCGTCGACGGCGGAATGTCCAGCTGACACCAGCCCGCTGGTCGCCCATTCCCACGCGAGCAGCCCCCACAGGTACGCCGCCAGCAGCGGGTAGACGTACGGCAGGATGCCCAGGGCCGCGGCCAGGCCAGCGACGAACATGCGGCCCTCCCAGCCAAGGCCGCGCCGGTCGGCGCTGCGCGCGAGCTCGTACCTCGCCCGGCACGCCAGGTCCAGGTGCCGCATCATGACCGCTCCGACCAGCGCCAGCGTCACCGGCGCCCACGCCCGGTAGGCGAACCCGAGCGCGGCGAGGAACAGGTACTCCCCTGCCTGCAGCAGCGCCGGCGCCAGCCAGTCGCGGGGGCCGTCGTGCGGGTGCCGCGACCCCAGCGCGGCCAGCAGCATCGCCTCGACCGGGGTGAATACCAGGATGCCCGGCAGGTTCTGCAGGCCGAGCCACGCCAGCACGCCGGTCACCAGCAGCCCGACGAGCAGCGGCGGCAACGGCGGCAGCCGGCCCTCCACGAACTGGCCAATCCAGAGCGAGAACGGGCCGTCGCCCCGGCACCAGGGAAGCCACCGGGACTGCGCCGCGGACCCGGCGGCCGGGACCGGTCCCGCCGCCGCGTTCCCGCCCGCGACGGACCCGGCAGCAGACCTTCCGGCGAGCATCGTGCCCAGCGCGAGCACGCCGAGCACGAGCAGCATCAGGAACGTCACACGGGCGCCGCCGATCAGGACGGCAGCGCCGATCAGCAGCAGCCGCGCACCGCCCGGTGCCCCGGCGAAAGCCTGGAACCGGGGCGCCCGCGGCACGGCAGCCCGCCTGGCCGCCTGGCAGATGCCCACCATCTGCAGCACCGCCAGCATTCCCACGGCGGCCACCGCGAGCCGCCATACCCCGGCCGTCCCCTGTCCGCCCAGCCCAGCGACGGCCGTCCCGCGAAGCCGCACGCCGGCCGGCCCGGTCAGCCCGGCGTTCGCGGGGTCCCCGCTCGCGCCCGTCGCGATCCCGGCGTATAGCGCGAGCTCGGTAAGCGCGGCGCAGGCCGCCAGGCTCCACTCGGCTGCCGCCGTCAGCTCCCGGTTGCCCATCAGCCGCCCGGCACGGCCCGTGATGAAGGCGGCGATCAGCGCGGGGAACGCGACCACCTCGGTGTGCACCGAGTCCGCGGTCAGCCACACCGCCCCGATCACCCCGAAGCCGAGCGCGATGGCAGCCATGGCGCCGGGTGCCAGCTCACGCGCGCTGGCCCAGCGGGCAACGTCCCTGGCCACGGGGTTGGCGCCCAGCGCGGCTGTGGCGCGCTGGTTCGCGGCCAGCTCCTCCGCTGTCATCCGCCTCCTCCCCGCCCGCCCGTTGCCCAGCCTATGACCTGCTCCGTTTCCCCAGCGTAGCGACCTGCCCTCGATCGGTTCGGTTAACCACGCCATAGACAGCTAGTAAAGTCCGGCATGTGACGGTGACCCGGATTGTGGCGGTCGTGCTCGGCGGCGGCGCGGGCAGCCGGTTCGGCGGCGCGACGCCCAAGCAGCTGCTCACCCTGGGCGGCAGGACGCTCATCGAGCACTGCGTGACCGCGTTCCGCGCGGCGCCAGGCGTCGACGAGGTGCTGCTGGTCATGCCGCCGGCGTTCCACGGGGAGTCCGCCAGGCTAGTCGGCGATCAGGTCAGTGCCATCATCCCCGGCGGCGCCGCCCGCTCGGACTCGGTCCGCGGCGCGCTCGCCCACCTGACCGCCAGGCACGACCCGCAGGCCACGGGCGTCCTGCTGCACGACGCAGCCCGCCCCCTGGTCACCCAGCAGATCATCGCGGACTGCGTGACCGCGCTCGGCAAGTACGACGCGGCAGGCACCGCGGTCCCGACCGCGGACACGATCGTGGTGGCAGAAGACGGCGTGATGTCCCACGTCCCGCCACGGGAAACCCTGCTCCGCTGCCAGACCCCGCAGTGCTTCCGGCTGTCGGTCATCGCGCGGGCGCATGAACTGGCCGCCGCTGACCCTGACTTCACGCCGACCGACGACTGCGGTGTTGTGCTGCGCTACCTGCCGGACGTGCCGGTGCACGTGGTCCTGGGCAGCGAGCGCAACATCAAGGTGACGTACCCCGGCGACCTCGCGGTAGCCGAAGCCATGCTCAGGAGCGGACCGCCTGCTTGATCAGCGTCCGGCCGAAGTCCCACATGAGCCCTGACCCCTTGCTGGCGTCCTGCATGACGTCAGCGAGCGCTTCGTTGAACAGCTTGACCTCGGCGTCGCCGATGATCAGCGGCGGGATCAGCTTGATCACTTCCATGTGGTCCCCGGACACCTGGGTGAGGATCCGGTGCCGCTGGAACAGCGCGACCACGACCATCTGCGCGAACAGCCCGACCCTGGCCTTCTGCAGCATGGCCCATCCGGCCCGCGCGCGCATCCCGGACGGCCGGCCGAACTCGATGCCGATCATCAGCCCGCGCCCGCGGACATCCGCGATCAGGTCGGACTGCCCGGCCAGCGCGGCGAGCCCCGAGCGCAGCGACTCGCCCACCCGGGCGGCGTTCTCGACCAGGCCCTCGTCCTCGATGACCGCGAGCGTGGCCAGCCCGGCGGCCATCGCCAGCGGGCCCGCCTTGAACGTGGCGCTGTGCACCATCACCCGGTCCATCGAGGAGTAGACCGAGCCGAACACCTTCTCCGTGGCGAGCATCGCGCCGACCGGGACGTACCCGCCCGACAGCGCCTTGGCCACGGTGACGATGTCCGGGCGGACGTCCTCGTGCTGGTAGGAGAAGAACCTCCCGGTCCGCCCGAACCCGGACTGCACCTCGTCGCAGATCAGCAGCGCGCCATTCTTGTGCAGCAGCGCGGCGGCCTCCGCCAGGAAGCCGGGCGGAGTCATCAGCACGCCGTGGCCCTGCACCGGCTCGACGATCATCGCCGCTACGTCGCCCTTGCGCAGTTCCGCGTCCAGCGCGCCGATGTCGCCGAGCGGGATCTGCGCGCCCGGCAGCAGCGGCCCGAAGCCCTTGCGGAACTCCTCCGCGCCGTTGACGGACAGCGACCCCGCGGTCAGTCCGTGGAACGCGTGGACGGCGTAGACGATCCGGCCGCGGCCGGTCGCGTGGCGCGCGAACTTCAGCGCCGACTCGACGGCCTCGGTGCCGCTGTTGCAGAAGAACACCCGGTCCAGACCGGGCGCCCTGGCCAGCAGCCGCTGCGCGAGCAGTCCGGAGATGGGCGGGCAGTCGAACTGAGTCCACGACGCGAAGTCCATGTCCAGGGCGTCGTGCAGGGCCTTGCGGATCACCGGGTGGCTGCGCCCTGCCGCGAACACCCCGAAGCCGGACAGGAAGTCGGCGTAGGCGTTGCCCTCGGCGTCGTACAGGTAGGCGCCCTCACCCCGCTCGTAGATCTTGTCGAACCCGATCGTGTGCAGCGTGCGCGGCAGCTGCGGGTTCAGGTACCGGCTGTGCAGGTCGTAGCCCTGGCCGCGCACAGCCGCGAGTTCAGCGCCGAGATCGAAGCCCATGCGGTCTATTGTCAGCCATTCCTGCGAGCGAAACGACGCGGACTGGTCAGGAACCCGGCGCCCCAGCACGTGTGCATCGTGGCAAGCACCAGCGGCACCCGCGCCCGCACTGGGAGCGGCAGGTCACGGGCGGACACCGCCGCCACGGCCGTGATCCCGGCCAGGTAGACGACAGGAATGACGAATCCGAGGGTGAGCCAGTGCAGGTCCGAAGGCGCGCTGGCCAGCCACGACACAAGTCCGGCGATGCCCAGGGCGGCGCCGGCGAGGTTGAGCGCCGTGGCGGCCGGCGGGGCCAGGTAGCGCCTGTTGACCGTTTCCGGGTAGCGCCGCGCGACGACGCGGCGCCAGCGCCCGTAGCGGAAGTGCTGCCTGGCCAGCGCCACCAGGCTCGAGCGCGGCCGGTACGTGACCCGCAGTTCAGGGGTGAACCAGACGAGGCCGCCGGCAGCCCGGATCCGGTAGTTCAGTTCCCAGTCCTCGGCCACGATCATGGTCTCGTCATAGCCGCCGACCAGCTCGATCGCCTCCCGGCGGTAGACCCCCAGGTAGACGGTGTCCGCGGGGCCCGCATCACCGCCGGTGTGGTTCGCGGCCGCGCCGACCCCGGCGGGCGAGGTCATCGCCCAGGCGACCGCCTGCTCGAAGTGCGAGACGCCCACCGCCGCCATCACGCCGCCGACGTCCGCCGCGCCGGTCGCCAGGAGCGTGCGCACCGCGGTCAGCAGGTAGCCGGCCGGCAGGAGGGCGTGGCCGTCGATGCGCGTGATGACGCCGTAGCGCGCCGCCTTGATCGCGGCGTTCATCGCGGAGGAGATCCGCCCCGACGGGTTGGCCACCACGGTGATCCGCCCGTCGGCCCGCGCCAGCTCGCGCGCGATCTGCTCGGTGCGGTCCCGGGAGGGTCCGACGGCGACAATCAGCTCGAACCCGCCCGGGTAATCCTGCGCGAGCACCCGGGTCACAGAATCGGCCAGGTGCTTTTCCTCGTCACGGACCGGCATAACCACCGAGACCGCCGGAAGCGTCGCGGTCTCCCCAGCGGAGAAATGCATGCCCTGGGGAGACGCGACGGTCCGTTCGGAATGGTGATTGTGGTCCTTGCCCATGACTCCGGTCACAGGTGCAGTTTAGAGGGCTGGGTCCTCCAGGAGGTCGGTAACGAGAGCAGCGATCGCGGACCGCTCCGAGCGGGTGAGTGTGACATGCGCGAACAGCGGGTGACCCTTGAGCTTCTCGATCACCGCCACCACGCCGTCGTGGCGGCCGACGCGGAGGTTGTCCCGCTGCGCGATGTCGTGCGTGAGCACGACGCGGGACCCGGTGCCGATGCGGGAGAGCACGGTGAGCAGCACGCCGCGCTCGAGCGACTGCGCCTCGTCCACGATCACGAACGCGTCGTGCAGCGAGCGGCCGCGGATGTGCGTCAGCGGCAGCACCTCGAACATGTCACGGGCGAGCACCTCGTCGATCACGTCCTGCGTGGTCAGCGCCGACAGGGTGTCGTAGACCGCCTGGGCCCACGGGTTCATCTTGTCCGCCTCTGAGCCGGGCAGGTAGCCGAGGTCCTGGCCGCCGACCGCGTACAGCGGCCGGAAGACGATGACCTTGCGGTGCTGGCGGCGCTCCATGACGGCCTCCAGGCCGGCGCAGAGGGCGAGCGCCGACTTTCCCGTCCCTGCCCTGCCGCCGAGCGAGATGATGCCGACGTCGGGGTCGAGGAGCAGGTCAAGGCCCACGCGCTGTTCGGCGGACCTGCCGTGCAGGCCGAACGCCTCACGGTCCCCGCGTACCAGCTGGATCTGCTTGTCCGGGCGGACCCGGGCCAGTGCGCTCGCACTGCCGGTGTGCAGCACGAGCCCCGTGTGACAGGGGAAATCGCGGGCGGCCGCGCAGTCAAGCACGCCGTGCTCGTACAGTTCCTCTACGTCGCGGCTGGTCACGGACAGTTCAGCCATGCCCGTCCAGCCGGAGTCGACCGGCAGTTCCGCCCGGTACTCCTGAGCCTCGATTCCGATGGACGCCGCCTTGACCCGCAAGGGCAGGTCCTTGCTGACGAGGACCACGTCGTGCCCCTCGTCGGCGAGGCTGCGCGCGACCGACAGGATTCGCGTGTCGTTGTCCCCGAGCCGGAACCCGGCCGGGAGCACCTGCGAATCGATGTGGTTGAGCTCCACGCGGGCGGTGCCGCCGAGCGTTCCGACAGGAAGCTCGGTGTCAAGGCGCCCGTACGTGATCCGGAGGTCGTCGAGGTACCGGAGGGCCTGGCGGGCGAAATAGCCCAGCTCAGGATGGTGACGCTTCGCCTCAAGCTCGGTAATGACCACGACCGGCAAGACGACGTGATGTTCGTCGAATCGCGTGCAGGCGGCCGGGTCGGCGAGCATGACGCTCGTGTCGAGGACATAGGTACGACGGTGCACAGAGTTGGCCACGCATGCTCCCCTGGGCGGCCGGAATTGGGTACCGGCGCCGCGGACAGGACACGCCATTCCCCCGGGTAACCCTGGGAGACGTGTCGGACGGACCGGGGCTGCCCCTCGAGGGCCGCACCGGCCCTCGCGTCGCACGTGCAGACGTCAGGGGGCCTCCCGCGGGGGGCGACCTTGAGAGCCGCCCGCCACTACTGAAGGTACCCGTCTTCCCGGCCGGGTGAAAGTACCCGGCAACGATAACTGAGCAGGCTATACGCCAAACCTACGGTTACGTTCGGAATACGAGCGGAGCGCTCGCAGGAAGTCAACCTTGCGGAACGCGGGCCAGTAGGCGTCGCAGAAATAGAACTCCGAGTGCGTTGACTGCCAGAGCAGGAATCCGCCGAGCCGCTGTTCACCGCTGGTCCTGATGACCAGATCCGGGTCGGGCTGGCCGGCCGTGTACAGGTGCTCGGCGATGTGCTCGACGTCGAGAACCTCGGCTAGCTGCTCGATCGTGGTACCCCGGCTCGCGTGCTCGACGAGCAGCGAACGGACCGCGTCGGCGATCTCGCGCCGCCCGCCATACCCGACCGCCACGTTGACGAGCAGGCCCGGATTGTTCGCGGTGGTCTCCGCGGCTTGCTTGAGAATGCGCGCGGTGTGGTCGGGCAGCAGGTCGAGCGCGCCCATCGGGTTCACGTGCCACTGTTCGTCGACAAGGCCGCTGACCGTGTCCTCGATGATCGGCAGCAGGGCCTCGAGTTCCTTCTTCGGCCGGCTGAGGTTGTCGGTCGACAGCAGCCACAGCGTGACCACCTCGACGCCGGTCTCCTTGCACCACTGGAGCAGCTCGAAGATCTTGTCAGCGCCCTTGCGGTGGCCCTTGCTGACGTCCGCATGGCCCGCCATCCGGGCCCAGCGCCGGTTGCCGTCGCACATCACGCCGACGTGCCGCGGTATCGCCTTACCTGACAGCGACGCCTCGAGCCTGCGCTCGTACAGCCGGTACGCCAGGTCGCGAAGTCCCATGAACCGACCTTCCCCGCGCTTGAGCGCGCCCGGGCCCACCCAAGCTCGCCACGGTGATCATCCCTAGTCACCGTATCCGAATCCGGCAGCTTCGCGCGGCGTCTCATACAGCCTTCGAAGGCAGGCTGCAGGGAAGCGTCAGCTGGAATTCAGGGTCGCGTTACCTCGGTCCTTCCCGCCCGCTCAGGCGCCGGCGGAGGCCGGCCCTTGCGCCCGTACCTCTTCCACGCGGCGCAGCGCGGTGCGCAGGTCTGTCAGCCACGAGTCGGCGTGCTCGCCGGTCAGCCGCACGCACCACGCGAGCGCGTCGCTGCGGCTGCGGGCGACGCCGGCGTCCACGAGGGTGTCGAGCACGCGGCGTTCGGACTGCCGCAACCGGGTCATCACCGGAACCGACAAGGTGGTGAACATCTCGCTGCGGTCGCCGCAGCGGGCCCCCCAGGCGACCTTGCGGCGGAACCGGTGCTCGGCCTCGCGCGCCATCTCGATCCGCCGCGCCCGCGTCTCCTCGCGGAACCGCTTTATCCTGCCCTCGGCGGCCGCGGCCCGCTCGGCGCCGGTCGCGTCCTCGCCCGTTCCCTCGGGCTCGGGCAGCGTCCCGACGATGGTGATCTCCTCGCGGTCGACCACGACGTCCGGCTGGCCGGTGAACCACTCACCGGGCAGCCGGCCCGCGAACCAGCCGCGCACCTGCTCACCGACGCCGCTCGCGCTCGTGCTCGTGCTTTCGCCTTCGCTTTCGCCGCCATCTTCGTCTTGCCCTGTATGCATGTAATTATGCTTACACCCGTGGACAGGCTGGTCAACACCATCGGGTTTCGGGGAAGGAGAGGCTTCGCGACGAGGACCGGGCGCGGCCGGCAGCCCCCGCCGCGCCCCCGCCGCGCCCCCGCCGCGCCGACG
>JASHXJ010000292.1 GCA_030043595.1 Trebonia sp. | reverse complement strand
GGGCACCGTGAGCACAAGGAGGTACGCGTGAAGTACGTGATGCTGATCGTGGACACCCCGGCCGAGCCGGCGCCGAACAGCCCTGAGTTCAATGCGTGGTTCACCGAGGTGAGCGCCTGGTACGAGAAGTGGGGCGCGACCGGGAAGCTGGACGGCGGGCACCAGCTGCAGGGGGCGGCCAGCGCGAAGACCGTGCGGTCGACCGGGGTGACCGACGGGCCGTACATCGAGACCAAGGAGGTGCTTGGCGGCTACTCGGTGATAGAGGCCGACTCGATAGACGAGGCGGTCGAGATCGCGAAGACCTGGCCGGGCGTCGACAGGGGCTGGATCACGATCGAGCTCCGCCCGGTCATCGAGATGGGCTGACGCCTGCCGCTGCAGTCACAGCGACAGGCCGCGGGTGAGCAGCTCGCGCTCGGCCGGGTTGGCGGCCAGCGCGAGCGCTCGCTCGCTGGCGAGCCTCGCCTCGGCGTCGCGGCCCAGCCCGCCGAGCAGGCCCGCCCGCAGCGCGTGGAACAGGTGGTATCCGTCGAGGTCGGCGGCCAGCGGCTCGATCTCGGCGAGCGCGGCCTCAGGCCCCACCGCGTAGCGGGTGGCGACGGCCCGGTTGAGCAGCACCACCGGGGACGGCGCCAGCATCTGCAGCCGGTCGTACAGCAGGCGGATCTGGCGCCAGTCGGTCTGCTCGTAGCAGGGTGCCTGGGAGTGCAGCGCCGCGATCGCGGCCTGCACCTGGTAGGGACCCGGCCGGCGCAGCGCGATCGCCCGGTCGAGCAGCCGGGTCGCCTCGGCCGCCAGCTCCGCGTCCCAGCGGCGGCGGTCCTGCTCGGCCAGCCGGATCAGCCTGCCCCAGCCGTCGAACCGTGCCGCGGCGCGCGACTCGTGCAGCAGGAGCAGCGCGAGCAGCCCGAGCACCTCCGGCTCACGCGGCATCAGCCTGTGCAGCGTCCTGGTCAGCGCGATCGCCTGCGCCGCCAGGTCGCGACGCGCGGGCTCGCGGCCCGAACTGGCCAGGTAGCCCTCGTTGAAGACGAGATAGACGACCGCCAGCACGCCGGCCAGCCGCTCCCCCAGCTCATCGGGGTCAGGAACGCGGACCTCGGCCCCCGCCTGCCGCAGCGCCTTGCGTGCCCGGAGCAGGCGCTGCGACATGGCCGGCTCGCTGACCAGGAACGCCGACGCGATCTGCTCGCAGGTCAGGCCGCAGACCGCGCGCAGCGTGAGCGCGACCTGAGCGTCGGCGGGCAGCGCCGGGTGGCAGCAGGCGAACGCCAGGCTGAGCAGTTCGTCGTCCGCGCGCTGGTCCGCCGCGCCGTCGTCCGGTCCGGCGTCGGCGGCGCCCTCGCCGGCCGCGAGCAGCGCGAGCTTGGCCGCGCCTGCCTTGTCCCTGCGCAGTCGGTCAAGCGCCTTGCGGCGCGCCGTGGTAGCAAGCCAGCCGCCCGGGTTCGGCGGCACCCCATCGCGCGGCCAGTGCTCGATCGCCTCGACGAACGCGTCCTGGACCGCGTCCTCGGCGAGCCCCACGTCGCCGGTGCGTGCCGCGAGCGCGGCCCTGATCCGCGTCGCCTCCGCCCGGTAGGCCTGCTCGAGCGGCGCGCGGTCCGGTGTCTGGTCCGGCAGCGCCGGCTCCGGCGGTGGGGGCCGCCCCGCGTCCATGGCGACCAGTCTTCCACGTGCCGGCCCGCTCGCAGGTCATCCGCGCGGTGCCGCGAAGCAGGGCGAGATGGTGCGCGGCGCGGGAACCTATGATCGCTGTCATGACGGCTTTCCGGCTCGCCGAGCGGATGGGACGGCTTGGCACCGAGTCCGCGTTCGAGGTTCTCGCCCGCGCCAGGGCCCTGGAGGCCGCGGGCGCGGCAATCATCCACCTGGAGATTGGCGAGCCGGACTTCCCGACGGCCGGCCATATCTGCGCGGCGGCGGTCGAGGCGCTGCAGGCCGGCCAGACGCACTACGTGCCCGCGCCCGGCATCCCGGCGCTGCGCGAGGCCGTGGCCGCGTTCCTCGAGCGAACCGGGCGGATGCGGGTCGCCCCGGACCGCGTCGTGGTGACGCCAGGGGCCAAGCCGATCATGTTCTTCACCATCCTCGCGCTCGCCGGGCCCGGCGACGAGGTGCTCTACCCCGACCCCGGCTTCCCGATGTACGAGTCGATCACCGCGTTCGCGGGCGCGACGCCGGTGCCCGTGCCACTGCGCGAGAGCAACGGCTTCCGTATCGACACCGCCGAGCTCGAGCGCCTGGTCACCCCGCGCACCAGGCTGCTCATCATCAACTCGCCGCACAACCCCTGCGGTAGCGCGCTGACCCGCGAGGACTGCGCGGCTATCGCGGAGATCGCGCACCGGCACGACATCGCGGTGCTCTCCGACGAGGTCTACTGGGCGATCAGGTACGGCCAGGAGCACGCCAGCGTGCTGGACGTCGACGGGATGGCGGACCGCACCATCTTGCTCGACGGCTGGTCGAAGACGTACGCGATGACCGGCTGGCGGCTCGGCTTCGGCGTCTTCCCGCCCGCGCTGGTCGAGCCGGTGACGCGGCTGGCCATCAACTCGGTGTCGTGCACGTCCGCGTTCAGCCAGTACGCGGCGATCGCCGCGCTCGACGGGCCACAGGACGGGGTCGGCGAGATGGTCGCCGAGTTCCGCCGCCGCCGCGACGTCATCGTCGCCGGGCTGAACGACATCCCCGGCATCAGCTGCGCCGAGCCGCAGGGCGCGTTCTACGCGTTCCCTGACATCACCGGCACCGGGCTCGCCGCCGCGGACCTGCAGGACAGGCTGCTGCGCGAGGCCGGCGTGGCGGCGCTGCCCGGCACCGCGTTCGGCCCGAACGGCGAGGGCTTCCTGCGGCTGTCCTACGCGAACTCCGTGCCGAACATCCGGTCCGCCCTGGCGGCGATCAAGTCGGCAGTGACCTGACCAGGCAACGAGACCCGCATGCGGGAAATGCGCCCAGCGGTATGCGAAAGACGCTGCCCGGCCGAAAGGTCGTAAATCGTAATTTTGCCCTATCGCGGTAATGCGGCGGTTTACACTGTCCAGCTAGTCACATTCGCGTGCCGGACGAGGTGGACCAGCTGTGCCTCGTTCGTCTCATGTCGATATTTAAATTTTTCGAAAAAAGACATGGACAGGCGAGGGCGTAGCCATGAGAAGCCCCGAACTACCAGCTGGCGGCAGGCCAGCTGGCCACGCAGCTGTACGGCGTTCATCGTCTCGCCCCAGGCGATTGTCGGCGCTGTCCCTGCGCAACTGGCCGGTGTCCCGGCGGCTCGTCGCGGTCATCGTGCTGGCGCTCCTCATGGGCCTGGTGTTCGGCGGCCTGCGGGTAGCCAACGCGGCTAATACCGAGGCCGGCTTCGCGCGCACGACGCAGCTCGCCGTGCTCGGCCAGGAGGTCACCGCGCTGGCCCAGGCGATGGAGAACGAGCGCGACATCACCGCCGGGTACGACGCTGCCGCGGGCAACGACGCCGGAGCGGGCGTTGCCGTGCCGTGCGCGCCGAACGCCCTCAAGACGCTGCCCAAGGGCGTGGTTTCGTACTGCACCGCGATGCTGCAGGCGCAGGCGGCCACGAATGCGGCGGCCGCTCCGGTGGCGACCCTGGCCGGCCGCATCGGCAGCGCGTTCCCGGCGATCACCCAGAACAAGGCGCAGAACGTCGCCAGCATCGCCACCGGCCTCGGCGGGCTGCGCTCCCAGGCACTTCAGGGGACATCGCTATCGACCATCCAGACCTACACGGCGCAGATCGACGACCTGTTCGACCTGAATGACGAGATAACCAGCGGCAGCGGGGACCCGGTGCTCGCGGACGAGGTGCGCACGCTCGGCGCCATCTCCAGGGCCAAGGACGAGGCCTCGCAGCAGCGCGGGATCCTGTACGCCGCGCTCGTCGGCGGCAGCTTCGCCGGCGGTGCCCAGCAATCGCTGCTCATCGCAGGGGAGCTGGAGAGCGCCGACCTGCTGAGCTTCGAGGCGTCGGCCACGACAGCCGAGAGCAACAACTACCTCGCCACCGTAGCCGGGGCGCCCGTGGACACCGCTCAGCTGATGAACAACTACCTCGTCGACCTCAGCGGGACCAGCTCGCTCGCCGCGGCCACCAACAAGCTCTCTACCACCAACCCCAGCAGCGTTTTCGGGGCCGAGGCACCGCACACGTGGTACAACGCCATGTCGGCGACCATCAGCAAGATGCGGACGGTCGAACTGCAGCTGGCCAGCGCGATCGTCGCGCGCAGCGAGCTGCTGCAGCAGGGAGCGCACAACTCGGAGATCCTCGCCGCCGCGGTGACAGGCGCGGTCCTGCTGCTGGTGCTGATCGCGACGCTCATCGTCGCCCGGTCCCTGGTCGAGCCGCTGCGCAGGCTGCAGGCCGACGCGCTCGAGGTCGCCACGGTGCGGCTGCCCGAACGGGTCGCGGAACTGAGCGAGACCTCGGATCCGAGCACGAGCCTGCAGGTCGAGCCGATCAGCGTGAATTCCACCGACGAGATCGGCAAGGTCGCCCGCGCGTTCGACCAGGTGCACCGCGAGGCCGTCCGGCTCGCGGGCAACGAGGCCATGCTGCGCGGCAACCTGAACGCGATGTTCATCAGCCTGTCCCGGCGCAGCGTGCCGCTGATCGAGCGGCTGGCCCGCATGATCGACTCGCTCGAGCAGAACGAGGACGATCCCGACCGGCTGTCCAACCTGTTCGCGATGGACCACCTGGTCACCCGCATGCGGCGGAACTCGGAGAACCTGCTCGTCCTGGCCGGCGAGGAGCCCGTCCGCAAGTGGAGCGAGCCGGTGCCGCTCGCGGACGTGGCACGGGCCTCGACGTCGGAGATCGAGCAGTACAGCAGGATCATGCTCAACATCCAGCCCGGCATCGCGGTGTCCGGGCAGGCGGCCGCCGACGTCGTGCACCTGCTCGCGGAGATCGTCGAGAACGCCACGATGTTCTCGCCTCGGGATACCCCTGTGCACGTGTCCGGCCAGGAGCTGACCAGCGGCGGCGTGCTGCTCGAGGTGCGCGACAGCGGGGTTGGCGTCTCGCCGTCC